>JAZQMJ010000237.1:0-3177 GCA_045543435.1 Mailhella sp. | reverse complement strand
GCTTGTCGAGGAAGCGGTCGACAGCGTCCACATAGACGAGGTTGGCGTTCATCTGGTTGCGGAACACTTCCACAACCTGTTCGGGTTCGCCCTTGCGGAGCAGGCCGTGGTTCACGTGCACGCACACGAGCTGGCGGCCGATGGCCTTAATGAGGAGGGCGGCCACCACGGAGGAGTCCACGCCGCCGGAAAGGGCAAGCAGGACCTTCTTGTCGCCGACCTGTTCGCGGATGGCCTTCACCTGTTCGTCGATGAAAGCGAGGGCGAGTTCTTCGGTGTTGATGCGCGCCATGGATTCGGGGCGGACATTGCTGGACATGGATGTCTCCTGAAAAGTTTCGTTCTGCGGAAGAAAAGGCCCTGTCCGGCCTTGTGGCTGAACAGGGCCGGAGCGTTAGTTCTCGACCTTGTAGTTGGGAGCTTCCTTGGTGATGATCACGTCGTGGACGTGGCTTTCACGCAGGCCGCTGGCGGAGATCTCCACCATCTTGGCCTTCTGGTAGAGTTCGTCCAGAGTGGGGGCGCCAAGGTAGCCCATGCCGGAGCGCAGGCCGCCGACAAGCTGGTAGATGGTGTCGGTCACAGGACCGCGGGCGGGCACGCGGCCCACGATGCCCTCGGGCACCAGCTTCTTGGTGGGGTTCTGGAAATAGCGGTCGGCAGAGCCCACGCGCATGGCGTCGATGGAGCCCATGCCGCGGTAGGTCTTGTAAACACGGCCCTGGTAGAGCACGGTCTCGCCCGGGCTTTCGTCGGTGCCGGCGAGCATGGAGCCGAGCATGACAGTGTGGGCGCCGGCGGCAAGAGCCTTCACGATGTCGCCGGAGTACTTGATGCCGCCGTCGGCGATGCAGCAGCGGTCGGCTTCACGGGCGGCGCGGCAGCCTTCCATGATGGCGCTGATCTGGGGCACGCCCACACCGGCCACCACGCGGGTGGTGCAGATGGAACCGGGGCCGATGCCCACCTTCACAGTGTCCGCACCGGCCTTGATGAGGGCCTTGGCGGCTTCGTAGGTGGCGATGTTGCCAGCGATGAGCTGGACGCCGGGGAAGGTGGAACGGAGCATCTCGACAGTGCGGATGACGTTGGCGGAATGGCCGTGGGCGGAGTCGAGCACGAGCACGTCGGCACCGGCGGCGAGCAGTTCGGAGGCGCGGTATTCGCAGTCCTTGCCGATGCTGATGGCGGCGCCTACGCGCAGGCGGCCCTTGTCGTCCTTGCTGGCGAAGGGGTATTCCTTCACCTTGTCGATGTCCTTCATGGTGATGAGGCCGCGCAGCTGGCGGTTGTCATCGACGACGAGGAGCTTCTCGATGCGGTGGGCATGCAGGTGATGCTTGGCTTCTTCGAGGGAGGTGCCCACCGGAACGGTGACGAGGTTCTCGCGGGTCATCACTTCGCACACCAGGGTGTTCTGGGGCTCGGTGACGAAGCGCACGTCGCGGTTGGTGAGGATGCCCACGAGGGAATTGTCCTTCACGACGGGCAGGCCGGACACGCGGAACTCGCTCATGAGTTCGAGGGCGTGCTTCACGGTGTCGTCGGGGGCCACGGTCACGGGGTCGAGGATCATGCCGCTTTCGGACTTCTTGACCTTCTCGACTTCGAGGCGCTGGCGGGCCACATCCATATTCTTATGGATGATGCCGATGCCGCCCTGGCGAGCCATGGAAATAGCCATTTCGGACTCGGTGACGGTGTCCATGGCTGCGGAGATGAAGGGGATGCCCAGCTTGATGCTGGGGGTCAGCCATGCGGAAACGTCGACCATGTCCGGGGTGACTTCCGAGTACTCGGGAACCAGCAGGACGTCATCGAACGTAAGCGCTTTACCAAGCACAGTGGCCATATTTGCCTCCAGTTCGGATTAGATGCGGAATTGATAGGTCAGGATAGCCGTCAGAACTGCCTCTGTCAACAGGGCGCGGCCATGCTTTTTCCGACTGGTGGCTGGGAAAAACGGGAGCGGAGCTGTCGGGAAAGGCCCGGAAAAGCGAGGTGTTTTCCGGGCCTTGCCTTGTTCAGACTTTGCAGTGGAGGTTGGAGTTCGGGCTGGCGTTGCGCGAAACGGCGGCCTCTGCTCCGTCGGCGCAGGCGTGGGCGTGGCGTGCGGTATCCTCCAGGGCTTTTTCCGCTTCATGGGAGGGGCATCCGTACACGGCTTCGCGCTCTTCCGGGTCGGCGTGGGCCTTTTCGAAGGTATTGTTGTAGTAGGCGGGCGGTTCCTTGGAGGCGGCACAGCACACGGCCTTGGGGGCTTCCTTCGGCTTTTCGGCCCTGGCTTCCTGCGGGAGGCCGTAGGTGAGGGCCGCGCGCAGGCGGTCTTCGTCCTCATGGGAGAGCGTGGTGCGGATGATGGTGCCGCCCGTGCCTTCGAGTTCGGCGAGGGCCTTGTCGAGCGAGATGCTCCGGCAGAGGATGAAGAGCATGGAGCCGCCGGGCTTGAGCTGGGCGGCGAGGTCCTTCATGAACTTGTCGTTCACGCCCACGTCGGCCAGCGCGCCGGAGATAGCTCCCGCGCCTGCGCCAACGGCAACGCCGAGCAGGGGATTGAGGAAGATGAGGCCGACCAGCAGTCCCCAGAAGCCTCCGGTGAGGGCGGAAGCCCCGGTGAGGCTGTAGAGCTGGCGCAGTTTGATCTTGCCGTTATCCTTGCGCACGGCGATGGCGGCGTCTTCGAGGTCCACGAGGTATTCCTTCTGCATCTGCAGGAGGCGCAGGCGGACTTCCTCGGCCTGATATTCATTGGGATAGGCAACGACGACGAGTGTGCTCATAACTTCTCCTTTGGTTTGACTCCATCGTAGGGGAAGGGGGATGAGCGGAAAATGATTTTAAAGGAGAAGGCCCGGAAGCGTCATGCCTCCGGGCTTTCCTGTGTTCTTCGCGCCTTGCTTAAAAGAAGAGCGGGGGAAGGTTTCCCTTCCCCCGCGGAACTTCGCTAGGCGCTAAGTCCGAAGCGGTCTAAGACCACGCGGAATTAGAAGCGGAAGTCGAAGGTGAGGCCGGCGAACCAGTCGTCATCGTCGCCCTTGACAGCTTCGGTAGCCTTGCTGAAGTCGTTGATGACATAGGCGAGTTCGAGGCGGACGGAGAGGTTCTTGTACATCTTGTACACGTTGTTCAGAGTGAATTCGACAGCGGCGTCGTCTTCAGTCAGGAACACGTCACCAG
>JAZQMJ010000236.1:0-4144 GCA_045543435.1 Mailhella sp. | reverse complement strand
CGACGGCGTGGACCTTTCGCGCTACCCCATCGGCGTTCTGGCCGCCCGTCTCGGCGCGCTTTCCGGCGGCGACAAGACTGTGGAGACCCTTACCGTGCGCCTCATGCAGGCTCTCAAGGTGTGCAACGGGGCGGACGAGATCCGCGAGTTCATGGAACGCCCTGTCTGATATCGTTTTTCCGGCGGAGGGCCGTGCCTCGCGCCTTGCGTTTTCCGCCTTTTCGCGTACAAAAAGAAAAAATCATGCTTTCGGAGTCTGCGATGAGCAATCCTATGGTCCTTATGGAAACTTCCTCCGGCGATATCCTGCTGGAACTCTTTGAAGACAAGGCTCCCGTCACCGTGGCCAACTTCATGCGCTATGTGGACGAAGAGTTCTATAACTACACCATCTTCCACCGCGTGCTCAAGGATTTCATGATCCAGGGCGGCGGCCTCGGCGTCCGCATGGACGAAAAGGCTACCCACGAGCCCATCCAGAACGAAGCCGGCAACGGCCTGAAGAACCTGCGCGGCACCATTGCCATGGCCCGCACCAGCGACCCTCACTCCGCCGCCGCCCAGTTCTTCATCAACCTGGTGGACAACGACTTCCTCGACCATGAGGACGACACCCTCGAGAACTTCGGCTACTGCGTGTTCGGTAAGGTCGAAGACGGCATGGACGTCGTGGACAAGATCGCCAAGCTCAAGGTGAAGGCCCAGGGCGAGCACGAAGCCGTGCCGCTGGACATGGTGGTCATCACCCGTATCAGCCGTTTCGAATAGTCTGTTGATGAAAGGGGCCGGCAAGTTCCGGCTCCTTTCTTTTTCTCTCTGCGAAGAGTCCTGAGGATGCCTATGTCTTCCACCTGTGAATTTCCCATGCTCCTTGTCGTTGTCGCCCTTGCCGCTGTGGGCGCTGTCGCCCTCTTTTTCCTGTCTCGCAAGTCTGGCGGGGCTCAGGAAAGCAAGCCTGAGGACGGCAAGGCCCCGGTACTGCGCGACGTTGAAGAGGAGTACAGGCTCGGCATGGATCCCTGCGCCTGCGGAAAGCCTGTGATGTACACGCTCCAGACCTGTCTGCACTGCGTGCATCTCAAGCATTTTCTGGATGGGCACGGCATAGAGCATCACCTCGTCTATGTGGACGATTTTTCGGGCGAACGGCGGAGCGAAGTCATGGCCAAGCTGCGTTCGTTCAATCCCCGCGGCTCCTTCCCCACGCTGGTGCTTCCCGACGGCCAGGTACTCGTTGGCTTCCGTGAAGCACAGGCTCGCAAGCTGTTCGGGCTCGAGAACTAAGTTTTTTCCTCAAAGGGATTGGAATGAGAAAACAATTCATCATCGGCGGCCTTGTGTTCTGGGCCAGCGTTTCCGGCTACATGGGCCTGCGCGTACTGGAAAGCTATACCGAAGATGCCGTGTACGCGGTGCTTTCCGTCGTGCCTGCCCAGGCTCAGGAGATACGCTACAATTTCCTCACGGACGACCTGCGAGTGACGGGCATCGAGTACGAGATCCCGCATGACACTGTCGTGCACAGGGGCACTATCGAGAGCGTGGAAATAAGCAAGTTCCACCGCAAGATCATGTATGTGAAGCCTCAGATGCCGCCTTACCATGCCGATGAGCTCCCCCGTGTGGGGGAAAACTTCAAGATTCGCGGCATCGTGGACCGCATCCATGGAGGCCACAGCGTCCTTGAGACCAAGATCGGCGAAGTGGACATGGTCAACTGGTACCAGCGCGTGGGTATGGTGCTCGACCATTTCGCCCGCAAGGGGGTGGGCGAGGCCTTCTTCGAAGAACTGCTCCGTACCCGCGTGGATGAGCTGAGTGTCAGCGATGTGCAGATGACGCTGAACGATCCCTCGATGAAGGCACCTCTTTCCCTCAGGGCTGATCGCATCACTCTCCCCGGCGGCATTCCTGCCCCCCGTGGACTCGACAGGACTACGCCTGTGAACGTGGTCCTGGAGCGGGTGTCCTTTGCCCAGGGGGAGGCCAGTGCTTCCGCCGGCCGCATCGACGGGCTGGGACTCAGGATGCCTGAGCCCGACAAGCTTGCCCGCATCGCCGAGTTTTCCCGCGCTGTCCGTGAGGGCAAAACCGAAGCTCTGCCTGAGGAGCTGATGCTCACGCTCGATACCTGCTGGGACAAATATGCCCCCTTTGGCTCCGCTGCCCTTCAGAACGTTATCGTGAAGCCCGGAAAGGATGCGGAGACGATGAAGTCTCCCAGTGTCTCCTGCGCGATGAAGCGCGAAGGGGATGCCTGGAAGCTCAATACGAAGGGCTTCGAAGCTGAGTCTGGCCTTGGTGAACTCTTTGAAGATGCCGTGAAGCTCTTCGTTCCCAAAGGATTGAAGCTGTGAGCAGGCAGCCTGGAAGCTAGCTCCTGCACGAAAATGCAATGAAGAAAGGCGACTGGATATAGGTCCGGCCGCCTTTCTCCATTTAAAAAGTTTTGAAAGAGGAGGGATGGGGTACGGAGAAGTGAGGAGGAAACTTTTCCAAAAGCTTTCTTCTCCCTTCCCCGCGAACTGCCCCTTTCCACAGAAAAACGCCCGTCCGATGTCTGTCGGGCGGGCGTTCGGTTTCAGCGGGAGCTGTCAGCGGCTACTCGGGGCGGCCGCGCTTCCATACGCGCTTGATGGGGTGCGTCTCGTTGTAATGGTCGTGGAAGACCTTGAGGCGGCGCTGGATGCGCAGGGTACGGCGCATGAGTTCGCTGAGGCTGGAGAAGGCCGTGGAGGCGATGATGCCCACGACGAGGGAGCATATGCCGGCGTACAGGTAGAGGCGGTTCTGCTCGGGGTCGGGGGTGTCCATCTGCCATACGAAGATGAAGAAGCCGAAGAGGCCCAGCATCCAGAGCATATGGCCACAGCCTTTCACGATGCTTTCCATGGGGATGCGGCTGTAGGGGTTCACTTCCACGAGGGCGGTCCATTCCTCACTGCCGCATTCGGGGCAGCGGGCGAGGTAATCGGGGAAGATGGTCTTGCAGTGGGCGCACTGCAGTTCCTGCTGTACGTCGCTGGGCTTGAAGACTTTCTTTTCCTTGACCGGACGCAGAGAACGCTTGGCTATGATGCCCTTATGCTTTTTCATGCCACAGCCTCCTTCTTGGCCGAAAGCTTCATGCCGGCCTTCTGGCGGATATAGACGAGAGCCATGAGAGCGAGACCCACGGCGTAGCCGAAGTGGCGCTGTTCATGCGGCAGGAAGAAGCCGGTGAGCAGAGCAGGGTACATAAGCACGATGGAGGCGCCGAGGAGCAGGATCCTGTCGAAGAGGTTGGCATGGGTAACGAACCATCCCTGCACCAGAGAGGTGAAGCAGATCATGCCCAGCGAGGTCATGGCGAAGATGAAGAAAGCCATGGGCACGCTGTCGATGTTCCACAGGATGATGTCGTGGTTGAAGATGAACACCAGCGGCAGGAGGGCGGTGCGGATGTCGTAGAAGAAGCCCTGGATGCCGACGGCTATGGGCGAGGCGTTGGCGATAGCCGCACCGGCGTAGGCGGCAAGGCCCACGGGCGGGGTATCGTCGGCCAGGATGCCGAAGTAGAAGCAGTACAGGTGCGCGGCCATGAGCGGCACAGCCAGCTGGACGCCATGGATGGAGAAGCCGGAAGCCAGTTCCACCAGCACGGGAGCGGTGAGCGAAGCCATGATGATGTAGTTGGCGGTGGTGGGCAGGCCCATGCCGAGCAGGAGGCTGGCGGCGGCGGTGATGAAGAGCAGCAGGAAGATATTGCCCATGGAAAGTATTTCCACGAACGAGGTGATCTGCTGGCCGAGGCCGAGGGACACACAGCCCACGATGATGCCGGCGGAGGCGGTGGCAAGGGCCACACCGGCCATGTTGTTGGCGCCGGCGGCCATGGAGTTGAGCAGGTTCTTCACGCCCTGCTTGAAGCCGGCCCACTTGGAGGTCTTGTGGACGTGGGCGATGCACACGGGCTGGAGAACGATGATGACGGCCAGCACGCAGATGGCGCGGAACACGGAAAGTTCAGCCGAGTGCTGGAGGGCGATGAGCTCGTAGAGGAGCATGCCGAGGGGCAGGAGGAAGTGCAGGCCGCTGCGGAGGATGAGCCAGGCGTTGGGCAGTTCATCCTTGGAGAGGCCGCGCAGGCCGAGCTTGCAGGCTT
>JAZQMJ010000235.1:0-1709 GCA_045543435.1 Mailhella sp. | reverse complement strand
TGTTCACCTCCTGCTGCCCCGGCTGGATGAACTTCGCCGAGAAGCATGTCCCGGCCGTCCTGCCCCACATCTCCAGCACCCGCTCCCCGCAGGCCGTTTCCGGCGCGCTGTGCAAGAGCTACCTGCCCGAGAAGCTCGGCGTGCCCGCCTCCTCCATCCGCACCATTTCCATCATGCCCTGCGTGGCCAAGAAGGATGAGGCCGCCCGCCCCGAACTCGCCCGCAGCGGCGTGCCGGACACCGACGTGGTCCTCACTGTGCGCGAGCTGGCCCGCCTGTTCCGCCTCAGCGGCATCGACCTCGCCGAAGTCCAGCCTGAGCCTTTCGACGATCCCTTCATGAGCGACTCCACGGGCGCGGCCGTCATCTTCGGCACCACGGGCGGCGTCATGGAAGCCGCTGTGCGCACGGTGTACGCCGTACTCAACGGCAAGGAACTGCCCGGCATCGACGTCATGCCCGTGCGCGGCGAGGAAGGCCTGCGCGAAGCCGTGGTGGACCTCGGCGGCGAGAACGGCAGCATCCGCGTGGCCGTGTGCCATGGTCTGGCCAATGCCCGCAGACTGGCCGAGGAGGCCGTGGCCGGCAAGTCCCCCTACACGTTCATCGAAGTCATGGCCTGCCCCGGCGGCTGTGTGGACGGCGGCGGCACCTGCCGCGTGAAGGGCGACTATCATCCCAAAGCCAGGGAACGCCAGCAGGGCCTTTACGCCATCGACAAGGCCATGCCGCGCCGCCAGTCCCACCTGAACCCGCAGGTGACGAAGCTGTACGAGGAATTCCTCGGCGAACCCAATTCCCACAAGGCCCACGAACTCCTGCACACCCACTACAGCGACAGGAGCGCCAAGAAGGCCTGAAGCTGATGAGGAAGGGCCTGCCCTTTCCTGAGATATGAAGAAAGACCGCTGGATCTTCCGGCGGTCTTTTTCTGTATCTGCGGCATAGCCCGGCAAAGCAGGGCCGAAAAAAAGCCGCCACGGGAAGTACCGCGGCGGCTGAGAGTCAGGAACTCAGAAGCTTACTTCTTGTTCTTGGCGTTCCACTGGTCGGAGTTGGGGAAGAACAGGGGCTGGCCGTACTTGTCCTTGCCGAAGTCGCGGATGAGGATCTGGGCTTCGTCGCCCACGACCCAGTCGGCGAACTTCAGGGCTTCATCCTTGTGGATGGAGGGGAACTTCTCGGGGTTCACGCGGATGATGGCGATGAGGTTCAGCATGAGGGGGTCGGCTTCCATGAGCGGCACAACGGAGACCTGGTCCTTCAGGGTGAGCCAGGTGGCGCGGTCCATGAGGGTGTAGGCCTGCTTTTCGTTCACATAGAGAGTGGTGGCCTTGTTGCCCTTGGGGCCGCCTTCCCACTTTTCATACCAGTCGCCGGAAGGAGTGATGCCGGCGGCCTGCCAGAGTTCCATTTCCTTCACGTTGGTGCCGGACTTGTCGGCGCGGGAAACGAAATGCACCTTGGCGGCGGCGAGCTTCTGCATGGCGTCAGTCACCTTCTTCAGGCCCTTCACGCCGGCGGGGTCGTTCTTGGGGCCGAGGATGACGAAGTCGTTGTACATGACGTCGCGGCGGTCGATGCCGAAGCCGGCGGCGCAGAAGGCGTCTTCAAGCTTGCGGGCATGCACCATGACGAGGTCGAAGGTGCCGCCTTCGGCCTTCTTCAGGGTCTTGCCGGTGCCGGCCTTTTCCATGGTGATCTGGATG
>JAZQMJ010000234.1:0-6022 GCA_045543435.1 Mailhella sp. | reverse complement strand
TTCTTTCAGCCAGTTGAAACTAAGCAGCATTATATTGTCTCCTAAGAGGTTGGAGAGAGGGGAGCGTTTTCTTGGGGAAGGGAAGGAACTTTTCTGAAGAAAAGCTTCCTTCCCCCGGACCCCCATCTTCCAAAGACTTTTATTTAGTGGACTCGTCTGCCCACGATTAAAAGTCTTGGGAGGGGAGGGGGCTTGGGGGAGGGCGCACCTTTCTACAGAAAGGGGGCCCTCCCCCAAAGAAGACCTCTCATCTCTCCAACCTCTTAGGAGACAATATAATGCTGCTTAGTTTCAACTGGCTGAAAGAATTCGTGCCGTACACCGGGACTGCGGAAGAGCTGGGCGAGATGCTCACCATGCTCGGCCTTGAGCTGGAGGAAGTCGTCCATCCTTTCGAAGGCATTTCCGGTCTTGTGGTGGGCCGCGTGCTCACCTGCGAAGATCATCCTGATTCCGACCATCTGCACGTCTGCACTGTGGACGTGGGCGCTGAGGAGCCCCTGCCCATCGTGTGCGGCGCTCCCAACGTCGCGGCCGGCCAGCTCGTGCCCGTGGCTCCCGTGGGCGCCACGCTCCCCGGCGGCCTCGTCATGAAGAAGGCCAAGCTCCGCGGCGTGCCTTCTCACGGCATGATCTGCTCTGAGCGCGAAATGGGCCTCACCGACGACCATTCCGGCATCCTCGTGCTTCCCGAAGTGAACAAGTCCGGCCGCAAGGTCGAGCTTGGCGAACGCTTCGTCGATGCCTACGAGCTCGACCAGGAAGTGCTCGACATCAGCATCACGCCCAACCGCGCCGACTGTCTCTCCGTGTACGGCTTCGCCCGTCTCATCGGCGGCTACCTCGGCCTGCCCGTGACCATGCCTTCCTTCGAACTCAAGGAAGAAGGCGAGGACATGAGCAATGCTGTGCCCGTGGAAGTGAAGGACGGCGAGCTCTGCCCCTCCTACACCGGCCGCATCCTCAAGGGCGCGAAGGTCGGTCCTTCCCCCGCCTGGATACGCTACCGCCTCAACGCTGTGGGCATCCGCGCCATCTCCAACCTCGTGGACGCTACCAACTACATCCTCATGGAACTTGGCCAGCCCCTGCACGCCTTCGACCACAACAAGCTGGCCGGCAACCGCATCGTTGTCCGCCCCGCTGAAGACGGCGAGAAGATCACCACTCTCGACGGCCAGGAACGCCTGCTCAAGGCTGGCGACGGCCTCATCTGCGACGGTGAGAAGCCCGTGGCCCTTGCCGGCGTGATGGGCGGCCTCGAGACCGAGATCACCGACGAGTCCGAAAGCGTCTTCCTCGAATGCGCCGTGTTCCGTCCTGCCTCCATCCGCATGACGGCCCGCCGCCTCGCCCTCGGCAGTGAGTCCTCCTACCGCTACGAACGCGGCGTGGACCCCACCGGCATGGCTTTCGCCCTCGACCGTGCGGCCGCCCTCATGGCCGAACTGTCCGGCGCTATCGTGTGCCGCGGCGTGTGCTCCTGCACTCCCAAGCCCTTCGTTTCTCCCGTGGTGCGCTTCCGCCGCTCCCGCGCCGAAGCCGTGCTGGGCATCGAGCTCACCGACGATTTCTGCGCCTGGACTCTCGAAGCCCTCGGCTGCAAGCTCGACCGCTCCGATGAAGCCGACTGGAAGGTCAGCACTCCCGGCTGGCGCTACGACCTCGTGCGCGAAGCCGACCTCATCGAAGAAGTGGCCATCTTCAAGGGCGTGGACAACCTTGGCGAGACCCTTCCCGCCATCCCCCAGACCCTCGAGACCTTCGGCCTGCCCGAAAGCCGCCATTCCTTCATGATGCGCGTGAAGCACTGGGCTTCCGGCCTCGGCCTGAACGAAGCCGTGAACTTCAGCTTCGTGGGCAACAAGGACCTCGACTTCCTCGGTCTGCCCGCCGAAGGCCGCGTGAACATCATGAACCCCCTCACCGCCGAGCAGGACGTCCTGCGCACCGAACTCGCCCCCGGCCTGTTCCAGAACGTGCGCCAGAACATCGCCCAGGGTGCGAACGGCGTCCGTCTCTTCGAGATCGCCGAATCCTTCACTCAGGACGAGACCAGCGACACCACCGTGAAGGAAGTGCGCCACCTCGCCTTCGTGCTTTACGGCTCCCGCTACGACGAAGCCTGGGCCCATGCCGACGAAGACATGGACTACGTTGACCTTAAGGGCATTGTGGAGAAGTTCTTCGAATTCCTGCATCTGCCCATGCCTGCCTTCTCCATGGTGGAGCATCCCTACCTTGCTCCCGCCGTTCAGATGACCATGGCCGACGGTTCCGTGGCCGGCGTCATCGGCCGCCTGAAGCCCGCTATGGCCGACGCCTACCTCGCCCGCAAGGCCGTGTGGTATGCCGACCTCGACCTCGACCTGCTGCGCGAAGCCTCTCAGGGCAAGTACACCCACTTCCAGCAGCTGCCCACCTTCCCCGCCGTGCGCCGCGACATCACCTTCATCGCGCCCAAGAGCCTGCACGTTGATGCCGTCCTCGCCGCTGTGAAGGGCGTGAAGACCTCCCTGCTCGAAAGCGCCGAGCTCATCGACGTGTACGAACCCAAGGGCGGCGAAGAACGCAACATCACCTGCCGCTTCACTTTCCGCAAGGCCGACCGCACCCTGCAGGACGGCGAAGTGGACAAGGAACGCGAAAAGATCGCCTCCGGTGTGGTGAAAGCCCTCGGCGTGCGCATCTAACCGCTGGACCATACATGAACGAGGCCGCTCTCCCTTCGGGGCAGGGCGGCCTTTCGTTCTTTCAGAAAACAGCATATCGTGGGTCAGCCTGTCAGGCATGGAAGGAGGTCGCCATGAGAGAAGTTTTTTCCGCCGGAGCGGATACAAAGAGAAGCCGCAGGCCTGTACTCGAAAGGGAGGCAGGCGGCGAACTGGTCCTGCGCGGGGTGGAAGTTGCGCGGCTGCGGAACGGCCTCACGCTGTCTTCCAGAAAGGATGACCGCTTTTCCCAGGTGCTGTTCCGGCTCGAGGTCAAGTCCGGCCCGGCATGGGAGAAGCCGGAAGAGGCGGGCGTGAGCCATCTCGTCGAGCATATGGCTTTCGCGGCCGGAGAAGACGGGATGGACATGTACGGACGCGCCGAACTCTGCGGCGGCAGCGTCAGCGCGACTACGGGGCTGGATCTCACGACGTTCTTCGTGGAAGTTCCGGCTGGACGCTGGCAGGAGGGGCTTGCCCTTCTGCATCGGCTGGTCTTCGAGATGCCTCTGGCCCGGAACGTTCTGGACGCGGAAAGGGAAGTCGTCATCGCCGAATTGAAAGAGAATGCCGGCAATGAAGGGAGGGTGAGGTTCGACAGCACCATCGAAAGGATGTTCGCCGGCACCCCCTACGGCAAGGGCGTCATCGGTACGGAAGCGACGCTTCGCGGCATCTCGCTGGACAGCGTGCGCGACTATGTGCGCCGCCGCTATGTGCCGCGCGACATGGTGCTCTGCGTGGTCGGCGACGTGGAAGCTTCCGCCCTGCTTGAAGCCGCCGATGCGCTTTTCGGCGGCGAGGCCAATACCGCGCCTTCTGCTCCGAGCCCCGTCATCCCTGTCGAGTCCCTCCCGAAGGGCATCTCTGTGGAAGTAAAGGAGATGGGGAAATACACCTCGCTGTGCATGGGCTTCCCTGTTTCCTTTGTCCGGCCTCGGCTGGCGGCGTCCATCGCCGTGCTGGTCGAACTCCTTGAAGGCAGTGACGCCGCTTTCCTGAAGCGCAGGCTCTGCTTCGAAACGGCTGTGGCGCGGCATGTTCAGGTGACCTACGAAGTTTTCGAGCGCGCCGGGGCCGTCCTCATCGAGGCCGTCACTGAGCCCGACGGCGTGGAAGACTGCCTGCGGGAACTTTCTGCCGCGCTGGCCTCTCTTTCTGCGGATGATTTTACGGATGAACAGATAGCGCAGGCCTGCGCCCGTCTTGCCGACGGCAATATGAAGGCTCTGGAGAGGGCGGATTTCGTGGCCGATGTCATCGGGGACGAGAACCTCCATGCGGCCGCCTCCATGAGCGGCTGGATGCCTGTCGCCCGTTTCCAGGATATCGGCCGGGAACAGATACGGCAGGCTCTGAGCCTGTGGCTTCGCCCTGAGTCCGTCACTGTGACTGTCCTGACCGGACAGACTGAGGATGAGCCGATGTCTGATGAAGATTCCGTGAAGGCCGCCCTGCGGGAAGGCTGGCCTGAACTTGGAAAGCTCTCTCCGAACGGCGAAGGAGCAGAGGCGGGCCTTGCGGAGCCGGAGCTGATAGAGCTTGGCGAAGGGCGTTCCCTTGTGCTCCTGCCTGATGTCTCTCTTCCCTTCGTGGCGGCCACGCTGTGCTTCTCCGGCGGCGAAGCCCTTGCGGATGAGGAAGAGGGGAGGGGGCTCGATATCCTGGCCCGTATCCTGCCCTTCAGGCTGGGAGGGCGCACCCGTCTGGAAACGGCGGAATGGCTCTATGCCCACTCGGCAAGTTTCCATGTCTGCCGTTCCGTGGACGATATCTGCCTGAATATGACGGCCCCCAGTCGATTTTCTTCGGAACTTTTCGCCTTTTTGAAAGAAGCCGTGGAACGGCCGTCCTTCAGCGAGGAGGATATCGCTCGCGAGCAGGCTCTCGCGGCTTTCGAGGACGACAGACTGCTCCAGTCCTTCCAGCTTTTCCGCTATATCCTTCTTAAAGATGGGCCGTACAGGAGTTCCGGCTGGATAAGCGGCCCGGAACCGCTTTCTGCCGCAGAGCTGGAAGAGCTGTGGAAGGCGCAGGCGTCGCGCCCGTGGACGCTCTGCGTGTCTGGCGATTTCGACCGCGAGGCTGTGGAAGCCTTTGCGCGTTCGCTCCCTGTTCCTTCTGCTCCCAAGGTGAAGGCTGAGCTTCCGGAATGGGAGGAGTTCGGGCCGTTCGCCGTGGGCTGCGATCCTTCCGAGCAGTCCGTCTATGCTCTGGGATTCCATGCTCCCGGGCAGGATTCGCCCGACAGGCCGGCCTTTGAGATGCTCCTGCGCTGTCTCAACGGGGGCGGCGGCCTGCTGTACCGCGCCCTGCGTCATGAACGCCAGCTCTGCTATTCGGCGGAGGCCCTCGACTGGTGCGAAGGCCGGGCCGGATTCGTGGGCATCTGCGTTCAGACTTCGCCGGAGGATATGGAAGATGCGGCGGATGCGCTGGAAGCCGTCATCGACAGGCTCTGCGAAGAAGGGCCGACGGCTGAAGAGCTGGAGCGCGGCAGAGCTGAGGCGGCTTCGTTCATACGCAGAAGGATGCAGGATATAGGCGGCAGGGCCTTCGAGACGGCGAGGCAGGTCCTTCGCGGCCGGGGCCTCGATTTCGAGCGGCGATGGGCGGAAGGGCTCCGGGCCGTTACGGCTGAGGATGTCCGCGAGGCCGCATGCCGCTATCTTGTGCTTGACGAGGCGGCCGAGCTCTGCATCATGCCGGAAGACGCTATGGAAGAAGAATGATGCCATGGAAAAGGGGAGGGGAGAACGCCTTCCCTTTTTTCATGCGGCGCTGTGAAATACTTTGTCACGAAAATAAGCGGCTGAAGGTCTGGCGGAATCATAGGGAGTATGCCACAGATAGCTGTAAAGAATATTCGACCATTCTAACATCGAGAGCGGAGAATCCCGATGAGCATACGTTTCTTCAGAAAACTCTACGCCGGGGCTATGGCCCTGTTCTGTCTGCTCGGCACGAGCGGCGGAGCGGCCGAAGCCGTGGCCGGCATACAGACCTATCGCCTTGAAAACGGCCTCACTGTTCTGGTGAAGGAAGACAGCCGCTTCCCCCTGGTGGCCGTGCGCCTTTTCGTGAAGGCCGGTTCCGCCTGGGAGAAGCCCGAAGAGGCTGGCATGAGCCATCTGCTCGCGCACATGGTCTTCAAAGGGTCGAAGGCCAGCGGCCGGGGTGTGGACAAAAAGGTGGAGACCGCCGGCGGCTCCATGAACGCCTATCCCCCCTACGATCTCACCCCCTATCTCCCCGACCTGCCTCCCGCGAAGTGGAAGCAAGCCATGGCCGCCGTGCGCGACCTCGCCTTC
>JAZQMJ010000233.1:0-3645 GCA_045543435.1 Mailhella sp. | reverse complement strand
TCTTTAAGAACTTCTCTTCTGTAATAATTATCAATATTTTTCTCATTAAAACTAATAAAGGTTTCTATATTATCCAGAGGATATGTAGTCTGAGAATCATCAATAAAAACAGGAGTAATAAGATGATTTTTTTCGTTGCCGGAAACACCTATGGCAAAAATTTTCTTAAAGTTAGTGTTTTCAACTAGATGCTTGGCGTAAAAAACAGCACCATTAACAGCATAATTTTTAATTGATGCTGTATCCATCAAATATCCATCTCCAGATGGAAGATGATTAACGTGCTTTGCTAAATCTGCTTTGTCTTCAATTACGATAAGATAATCTTTTACATAACATACAAATTCAGGAAAACCAACTTTTCCAGTTTTATTCTTGCTTGCTGTTTTTAAAGCGTTATCAATTTCGACAACACAACTACCTTGTTCGTCAAATTTTATATTAGACTGCTTCAGCAATTCACGAACAAAAGCATCAGTGATTATTTCTTTCTTTGCCATCTTTACACCTCACTTAAATAAACATGAGGTGCAAACGAGTGACATTTACACGATTTTGTGTTATGATGCTGTGCTGTGCTGTGCTGTGCTGTGCATATTCTATTCCTCTTAGGAGGTTATCGATAAGAAACTTTCCGTGCCTCTAATCTCATTCAAAAGCCCTCGCTAGTCAAACGAAAAGCCCCTCTCGGCTGTCCTATTTACTAGGCGACCAGAGAAGGGCTTTGTTTTATTCGTATAACTTTTTGTGGGGATTTATGGAAAGTGGAGAAAATTCTTCTCAGTGCTAACGATTTATCCCCCTTGAACACTGGCTAACGCCAATATTTTGGAGGAGCAATCGTAAATGAGAACAGAGGGTTTCGAAAACTTCTGACTTCCGCCCCTATTATGAAGGGTATCTGAAGAAGGCTCAAAAGAAACTCGGTGAACACACAGATGGTTCTCGAATAGATTCTAAAATTGCTCTGCAAATGCGCCTAGACGGGTATGACGTCAACACGTCCATCAATACGATTCTGAACGAGAGCAAGTGGGCAGAGCAACGCACCACCAGAGAAACCAAGCTCGAATATGCCAGCCGTATCGCGAGGGTCTCCTTTGGCACGGTTGGTGACGTGGCTATCGCTAAGCAGAAGACCGAAGAGGAGATGAGGAAAAAGGTAGTAACTTCGAGAACAGATCGAGAAAATTGTACTCCCTTCACAAGGTAGGTCATTGCCGGTGAGTATAGTAAGGCGTATTCCCATTTATTTCCCTTTGGTCTGGGCATTGCCGAGTATACGGGAATACGCCTCAGTTATCGTTGTTTGCTATTCCGGTCTATTCGCCATCTCGAGTACAGTGGCTATCCGTTTGAATATGTCCAATCCCATTTCAACCTTATCGTTTTCGATGTCGGACATATGAGGGTAAGAGATATTGGCCTCATCTGCTAAATCTCTCTGGCTCATGTCTCTGGCTTGACGAGCTTGAACAATGGCAGTGCTGGTATTGTTAAGAAGATCATAAAGGTCAAATGATTTCATTGGATTCTCCTTGGTGACGGGTTGTCCCAGAGCGCAGGGAATCCATTAGTTTCGCAGAGTATTATTGAGGAATGAATCGTCTATAGACGATGGCTTCTTGGTTAGATATTTGATAAACTTAGGTTGGGAATTTACTTTAAATATATCAGGCCGCCCGAAGGCGGCCTGATGGCGTTAGCAACAAAAAAAGGGGGGGGCACCTCAGCTGGAGATGACGAGACCAAAAGAAGAATCCCACATTCATCCGAAGAAATCCACTCACATCTTTTTAATTTGTGAGTATTTTTGTGGGTATGCTGTTTGATAATTGTAAATTAATCACTATATTTCACGATGATATAATTTTACAAAGCTTTTCTTCAAGTTTCTTCCCTCCCTCGAAAACATCAAACTTACACTTCGTAATCGCACTCTTCGCCGCGGGCTTCCGCGAGGCGGGCCTGACGGGCGGCTTCCTGCTTGCGCTCACGGGTGCCCAGAGGGATGAGGGCATCCCAGTCGGCGCTGCGTTCCTGGATGCGGGTGAACACGAGGAAGGCGGTGTGGGCGGCCATGCGGTCGTTGGGGCGCAGGCGGCCGGGCACGACCTTCCACGGACGCACGAGGATCTCGCAGACTTCCGTTTCTTCGAAGGGTTCGAGTTCAAGGGCGTGGATGAGTTCGGAGACCTGCTCCACAGTGGGCAGGAGGAAGGCGATGGGAGCGCCGGGCTTGAGGGCGGCACGGGCATGGCCGAGGTATTCCCACGGGGTGCGCACGTCGAGGAAGAGGGCGTCGCCCTTCTGGCCGTTGAGGACTTCAGGATCGTCGATGCCGAAGCCGTTGGAGATATCGCGGTGATGCAGGGTCACGTTCTGGCCCACGCCGGCCCAGTCGAGATTGCGCTTGGCGAGCTTGTGGAACTCTTCGCGGGCTTCGAAGGTATGCACATGGCCGTTGGGGCCGGAGAACCAGGAAAGAGCGATGGTGAAGCCGCCGGAGCCGGAACCGGCTTCAAGGATGGTGCGGCCGTTGCCCACGCCAAGCTTGAAGCAGATGAGGCCCATATCCTTGGGATACATGATCTGCGTCTGGCGCTTGATGCCCATGACGAGGTCGAAGAGCTGGGGCTGTTCCAGGCGGAAAGGCACGTTCTTGGCGGTGCGGACTTCGGTGCCGAACTCAGCGGCAACGATGTCGGCGGCGCGGAGCACGCCGTCCTGGGTATGGATGTCCTGGTTGGGGTCGAGGCGGTATATGTGGCGCTTGCCGCGAGGGGAAGCGAGGATGACGAGATCGCCGAACTGAGGCATAACAGTTCCTTATCGATAAAAGTTAGACTATTCTTACAACAATATCTGAACAGCTCGAAGACTATTCACCATCGCCGGAGGGCGCGGAAGCTTCGCCTTCGGAACGGCCTTCGCCAGAGCGACGGCGGCCTCCTCTGCGGCGAGGACGACGACGGCGGCCTTCACCTTCGCCCTGCTCTGCCCCGTGAGAGGCTTCAGCAGTGTCAGCATCGGCCTGCACGGCTTCGACAGGCGCCTGCACAGCTTCGCCAGCGGGAGCATCGCCACGATCCTTGCGGGAACGCTTGCGGCGGGAACGGCGTCCTTCGCCCTCCCCTTCTTCCGACTCGCCGCCGCGGCTCTTCTTCTTGGAGTTCGGGCGATTCTCGGCGGCTTCACGCACGGCGCGGGGCTGAGGCAGGGACTGCTCCATGCCCAGACTGCGCTGGTACTCGGCATCCATGAGCAGGGCCAGCAGGAGGAGCTGGTCTTCGTCATCGCTCTGGGCAGCTTCCTTCACGAGGGAAACGTAGCGGCGGGCGCGCTCCAGCTGCAGGCCGGTGCAGGCGCGGCGACGGGCGTCGAGCAGTGCCGTGATGCGCTGACCGGCGGCAAGGGCCACGTCGGCATCGGTGGGGTTGGCCAGCGGGATGAGGTCTATCTTGTAGAAGGACGCGATGCGCTGGAGCTCCATCTTCTGCATGATGTCCACGAGAGAGATGACAGTGCCCACAGCCCCGGCGCGGCCGGTGCGGCCGGCGCGATGGATGTAGGATTCGCGGTCCTCCGGCGGCTCGTAGAGGAAGACGTGCGACAGGGCCGGGATGTCGATGCCGCGGGCGGCAA
>JAZQMJ010000232.1:0-9324 GCA_045543435.1 Mailhella sp. | reverse complement strand
CATGACCATGTGCAGGGTCTGGCGGCGCGAGAGCTTGATGAGGAAGAGGCGGAAGCAGAGGAAGAGCAGTGCCAGCGGGCCGAGGGCCATGGAGACTTCGTGCAGGACTTCCGGCAGGAGATGCATGAAGTGGGCGACGAGCCCGAGCTGGGAGGCCGCCGCGGCTCCGCCCTCCGTGGGAGCGGCGGGCGAGGCGAAGAGGCCCAGCATGAGCACGGCAAGGATGGGGCCGACCGAGGCGAGGCCCACGAAGCCGAAGCTGTCGTCGCCGGAGTGCGAGCCGCCGCGCACAGCGGCCACGCCCACGCCGAGGGCCATGATGAAAGGCACGGTCATGGGGCCGGTGGTCGCGCCGCCGGCATCGAAGCCTATGCCGAGGAAGAGGTCGGGCACGAAGGCCGCGCAGGCGAACACCGCGATATAGCAGAGGAAGAGCAGTAGCTTCAGCGAAAGCTGGAAGATGATGCGGCCCATGGCAACGGCTACGAAGAAGCCTACGCCCACGCCGATGATGCATACGAGGGCCATAGGCGCGATGACCGGGGCGACTCCTACCACCTGTGCGGCCAGCACCTGGACGTCGGGCTCTGCAACAGTGATGATGAAGCCCACGGTGAAGCCTACGGCCAGCATGAGGGCGAGGTTCCGCTTCGCCGTGAGCGCAGAACCTACCTTCTGGCCTACGGGGAGCACGCCGATATCCGCACCGACGAGGAAGAGGCCGAGGCCGAGCACGAAAAGCACCGCGCCCGCGAGGAAGCGCGGCAGGGCATCGCCAAGGGGGGCGACAGTGAAGTGGAGCAGGAGCACAAGAAGGACGACCGGCACTGCCGAGATCACCGATTCTCTGCATTTTTCAAGAAAGAGCATCCCTATCCTTTGCTGAAAGCCTGAAAACGTTGAACCTCATTCAATTATGGCAAGGAACAGAAGGAAAGTCCAGCGATGGACTAGGCTTTACTGCCGTACGGCATACAGCATCGCCACACGTTTTGTGAAGGAGTCATTGCCTGAGCGCACAGCCGCTCAGCAAGACAGATGCAACTCGTTCGGGGGAAAGGGAGAAGGACTGGTAAAGGGAGCAGAAAAAATTTTTCAGACGATGAAAAAGCGGTAGATGAGCGTTCCGAGGAGGAGAGTAAGAGTGACGTACAGGAAGTTGCGTACGGCTCCCGCCCCTACGCGGATGGCAAGTCGCGTCCCTATCTGATTGCCGAGTATGTTGGCGGCGGCACAAGGCAGAGCCGCCTTGTACATCACCACGCCGCCGGAAGCGAAGGCGGCGAGCCCGCCCGCGTTTGATGCGAGGTTGAAGACCTTGGCCGTGGCCGAAGCCTTCACCAGCCCCATGCGCAGGAAAAGGTGCAGGGCTATGATGAAGAAGCTCCCGGTGCCGGGGCCGAAGAAGCCGTCGTACATGCCGATGCAGAAGCCCATGGCGATGACCTTGGCCCAGAGTCCTTTCTCGGGAAGTTCGCCTTCCTGCACGCGGCTCTTGCCGGAGAAGAGCGAGATGAGCATGCCCACGGGAAGGAGGAAGACCAGCACGCGGCCCAGCACGGCGCTGTCGAGCAGGAGGGCCAGCCCCGCACCGCTCATGCCGCCGAGGAAGGCGGAGGCGAAGCCGAGAGGGGCTATGCGCAGGACGACGAGCTTGTTGCGGGCGAAGGTCCAGAGCGAGGAGAGCGAACCCAGCGTGGAGGCGAACTTGCCCGTGCCCAGCGCCACATGGGGCGGCAGGCCGCAGACCAGCATGGCGGGGGTGGAGATGAGCCCGCCGCCTCCGGCGATGGAGTCCACGAAGCCGGCGAGGAAGAAGAACAGGCAGAGAACGAGGAGTATGCCCAGCGAAATTTCCATGGAGAAGTCCTGCTTTGGTGTATGCGGCAGAGCCGCGACTTCTTTCTAGTGGAACTTCGCTGGGTTGTCGAGTGGAAGAAGTCCAGCGTCCGTCGGGGAGGGCGTCTATTCCTCTTTGAGTTCCCGCGTCATGAGCGCGGTCACCGTTTCGCGCGGGGAAGAGCCTTCCTCGATGATGCGGCAGACAGCCCTGGTTATGGGGGCGGACGTGCCGAAGCGCTGGGCGAGCAGGCGGGCGGCATGGGCGGTTTTCACGCCTTCGGCCACCATGCCGAGAGAGGAGACGATGTCTTCCAGCGATTCCCCCTGCCCGAGGCGCAGGCCTACCTGCCTGTTGCGGGAAAGGCCGCCTGTACAGGTGAGGGTGAGGTCGCCGAGGCCGGAAAGCCCCATGAACGTGAGCGGAGCCGCCCCCATGGCAGTGCCGATACGGGCCAGTTCGGCAAGGCCGCGGGTGATGAGGGCCGCGCGGGCGTTGGAGCCGAAGCCCAGCCCGTCGCAGACGCCTGCGGCGATGGCCATGACGTTCTTCAGCGCGCCGCCCGCTTCCACGCCGGTGACGTCGCCGCTGGAATAGCAGCGGAAGAAGGGAGTGGAGAAGACTTCGCGCAGGCGAGCGCCGAGGCTTTCGTCGCGGCATCCCAGGACCACGGCGGTGGGGTGCTGATCCATGACCTCGGCGGCAAAGGAAGGGCCGGAAAGCACGGCGTAGCGCGCCATGACCTCTTCTCCAAGCTCCTGCCGCGCCACTTCGCTCATGGTGAGGCAGGAGTCGGACTCGAGGCCCTTGGAAGCGTTGACGATGACGCAGTCCGGGCGGAGCCTGCCGCCGAAGTCCTTCAGCCACTGGCGCTGATGCTGGCAGGGGACGGCAAGGACCAGAAGCTCACAGTCTGAAAGAACATCAGAGGCTGTGGAGGCCCGGACGTTCTCGTGGAGGGCGCGGCCCGGAAGATAGCGCGGGTTTTCGTGCGTTTCATTGATGGCCCTGGCAACGGCCTCATCCCGCAGGACTATAGTCACCTCATGGCCGGCGCAGGCCAGCACATGGGCCAGTGCCGTTCCCCAGCTTCCGCCACCGGCGACGGCGGCGCGCAGTATGTTTTTCGTCATGGTTTCTCCTTGGTTCGGATGAAACCATAGTCTGACAGTATGACATGAGTATGACGCGGGCATTTCCTTAAAAAGAAAAGCTCCCGACGTCCATCGGGAGCTTTTTCAGGCGGAAGGAGGAGCGAAGCGCGCTTACTTGGTCTTGCCGGTGAGCACTTCGCCGGGCTTGGCCTTGCCTGCGCTCTGCACGATGCGGCTTCCTTCGGGCACGCTGTGCGTGAGCCAGACATTGCCGCCGATGATGGAGCCCTTGCCGATGGTGATGCGGCCGAGGATGGAAGCGCCGGCGTACACGGTGACATTATCTTCAAGGATGGGGTGGCGGGGCAGGCCCTTGACCAGGGTGCCGTCCTCGTTCTTGGAGAAGGAGAGCGCACCGAGGGTCACGCCCTGGTAGAGGCGGCAGCCCTTGCCGATGATGCAGGTCTCGCCGATGACCACGCCGGTGCCGTGGTCGATGAAGAAGTTGGAGCCTATCTGCGCGCCGGGATGGATGTCGATGCCGGTGCGGGAATGGGCCATCTCGGCGATCATGCGGGGGATGATGGGCACCTTGAGGTCGTAGAGTTCATGCGCCACGCGGTGATGTATCATGGTGAGCATGGAGGGGTAGCAGAACAGCGTTTCGCCGGGGCTGGTGGCGGCAGGGTCGCCTTCATAGGCGGCGCGGGCGTCTTCGGCGAGGTACTCGCGTATCTTGGGTATGCGCTTCATGAACTCCATAGCCATCTCGCGGGCGGCCACGTCGCAGCCGCGGCAGTCGGTGGCGTAGTCGGCGCAGGCGAAACAGCCGCCTCGGCGTATCTGCTCGGTGAGAAGGCGGAAGATGGAGTCGAGATTGGCGGCCACATGGTAGCGCAGGGATTCGCGGTGAACCTGGGAGGGGCCGAAGTAGCCGGGGAAGAACACGGCCTTGAGGCGGTCCATCATCTCGCTGAGTTTTTCCTGCGAGGGCAGAGAGGTGGACCAGTCCTTGGCGTGGAGCACAGAGGCGAGAGATTCGTTGCTGCAGAGTGCTTCGGTGACGGCGTCTATCTCGCGCATGCGGGAGATGACGATCTCTTTGTCGGGAGTCATGTTCAGTCCTTGGGGAAGAGGGCGGTGGAAAGGTAGCGTTCGCCAGTGTCCGGGGCGATGGTCACGATGTCGCGCCCAGCGAATTCGGGGCGGGCGGCGAGGCGCATGGCGGCGCATACGTTCGCGCCGGAGGTGATGCCGCAGTTGAGGGCTTCCCTGGCCATGAGCATGCGGGCGACCTGCATGGCGTCCTCGGTGCTCACGGTGAGGATGTCGTCGGCCACGGAGCGGTCGAACACGGCGGGAACGAAGTTCGCGCCGATGCCCTGAATGCCGTGGGCGGCGGCGCGGCCCTGTGAAAGCATGGGGGATTCCTCGGGCTCGACGGCGGCGCAGAAGATGCCGGGGAAGGCTTCCTTCAGGCGGCGGCTGGTGCCCACGAAGGTGGCGCCGGAACCTACGCCGGCAAGGAAGGCGGCGGGGGCCATGCCTTCGGCGCGGCAGTCTTCGACTATCTCGAGGCCGGTGTTCTCGTAGTGGATGCGCGGGCCGTCGGGATTGCTGAACTGGTCGGGGCGGAAAGCGCCGGGGATGGAAGCGATGAGTTCGTCGGCCTTTTCGATAGCTCCCTGCATGCCCTGTTCAGCGGGGGTGAGCACGAGTTCCGCTCCAAGGGCCTTGAGCAGGGCGCGGCGTTCCATACTGGCAGAAGCAGGCATGGTGAGCATGAGGCGCAGGCCCTTCTTGGCGCAGACTACGGCGAGGCCTATGCCGAGGTTGCCGCTGGTGGCTTCCACCACAGTGCCGCCGGGAGCGAGGGCTCCGGAAGCGAGGGCCGCTTCGATGTAGCCGCGGGCGGCGCGGTCCTTGATGGAGCCGCCGGGGTTGCGGGATTCGTTCTTCACCCAGATGCGGGCGGGCAGTTCGGCAGAAATATTGTCCAGAAGGATGAGCGGCGTATGGCCGATGGTGTCGAGTATGTTCATGCTCGCCTCACTTCACGTCGGAGTCCGGGGCGTCTTCGTCGTCATCGTCTTCGCAGGCGCAGTCGGCGGCGTCCATGAGGAAGGAATCGTAGGTGCCGGCCTCATTGTCCTCTTCCACGTTCTCTTCCTGGCCCTCCGCGAGGTCGTCCTTGGTGAACATGCGCCAGAGAACGGATTCTGCGCCGTTTTCGTCCACCAGCTTTTCGGGAGTGATATGGAGCATGGGCTTGCCCTTCCAGAGGTAGGTCATGCTCCCGTTGGGGGCGAGGTGGCAGTGCATGTTGGCGGCGATCTCTTCCGGGGCCAGCTTGCGCGGGTTCACGCCCAGCTCTTCGAGCTGTTCGCGAAGGAGTTCTTCCACCCGGGCGGCGACCTGAAGGTTGGGGCGCGGAGCTTGTTCGTGGGGGTTCGGCATACGTTCCTCGTGAAAAGAAATGGAGGCCAGGCCTCTGTCAGAAAGATAACCTTTTGTTCCGGCTTGGCAAGTGCCGGGGCATATTTCACATGGCGGGACTAGGAAAATATGCGTTTTCAGGAATGGCGGCGTTGAAGCAAAAACTGCCAGCAGAGTATGGATTACGCCATAAAAAGAAGGGAAGCCGTAAGTTCGCGGCTTCCCTGTCAGAGAGTCAAGGTTTGAAGGGGACGGGTTCTTTCAGACCCTTTCCGTTGGCATAGAGTTTATCGTAGTCATGCCCCAGAAGTTTGCGCTGTGCAGGATGAAAATCAGGCGAAAGCGGCGAGTCGGACATGTGAGGGGTGTCGAAGCGCACACCGCATATATCGAGCATGACGTAAGGTGCCGCACTGTTTATGAACGGAGAGGATTGGCGCGCCTGCCACAGCTCTTGTGTTTTTGGGGGGAGAGCGTTTTGGAGAGAGGGGGAAAGCCACAGCGTGACAGGTATGTCTACATAATAGCGTGAAGCCAGAGAGTTGTGATGGCCATGATGCCTGCGTGTGTCGAACACTTCCTCGCCGTGGTCGGAATAGAAGAGAACCGCTCCTCCGGGCACGGAGCGCAGGCGTTCGATGACGGAAGCGATGATGTGGTCGGTATAGAGTATGCTGTTGTCGTAGTCGTTGATATACTTCACAGCTTTGGAGTTGAACCACGGCTTTTTCACGATATCGCCGTCGCCTTCGAACTTGTCGAATTCATCCGGGAAGCGTGAGCCGTAGTTTACATGAGAGCCCATGGTATGCACGAAGATGACGCGCTTTTCAGGCGCATCAGGAGCGGTGAGTATTTCGTCGAGCGCGGGCAGGATCTTTTCGTCATAGGAACGGGCATAGGCCTGATCTCCGCCTTTGTTGAGATATATCTTTCGGTCTGCGCCGGAAACGAGGCGGACTATCATGTTGGTATCATCGACAGTACTCTGGTTGGATATCCAGATGGTTTCAAAGCCGGCCTGCTTGAAGACAGTGACGAGGGGGATGTCGCCTATGCCGGGGACATCCTTGCAGGTGAGAGAGGCGGCAACGCTGAGAGTAGTTCTGCCGAACGGACTGATGGCATCGCGGAAGACGAGGAGTTCATCCTTCAAGGCACTGAGCTTGGGAGTCGTGTTGCGATGATATCCGTACAGGCTCCAGTGGTGGCGGCTGGAAGATTCGCCGATGAGTACCACGAGGGTTACGGGGGAGCTTCGATAGCTCTCGACTCCCGGCGCTTTCAAGCCAGCTGCCTTGGCGAGATAAGCTCTGAGGTCGTCCACAGCGGTTTTATAAGCCGCACAGCTTCTTACAAACTGGCAGGCGATATTGTCTTTGGCGAGGCGGTCGAGCTTGCCGGTCAGTCCAAGAATGAGAGCCGCCGCAATAAGTACGCCGGAAGCCATGTAGGAGGCTCGGCTGTTCTGGGGCTTGATGCGAAGCGCAGAACGCAGGGCCATCAGCGGCAGACCGATGAGAATGAGCAGGTAAAGTACTGACCCCACGGATATCTGCGATACGACAAATTCCAGAGATTCACTGAGGTTGGTCTCCAGTATGGCAAACAGCGACTGCTGAGAGATAGTGGCCTGATAATAGTAAAGATGCATACCAGCCAGTACGGCAGGAATGAGAAGGAGGGCTGTCATCAGGATAAGCCACAGGCGGCTTATCCTCGCACAGAGCAACGCTGGAATGAAGAGGAACAGCGTGATGGGCAGGCCGTTGAGGAGACAGCGAAGGGGATACCATACGGGAACCTGCGAGAACCACAGCAGATGGACAGGAAGGAATATAGAGAGAGCAAGAAGGAAGATGGGCAGGATACGTCTGCCAGAGAGAGAATATGGCCTGATAGAAAATGACATACGCGCTCCTTATGCCGCTTGAGTACGCTGAAACGGCAATATTAGTTACGCAATATATCATTAAAAATTGATATGCAACGTTAATTTTTTAAATAAAGAAGTCAGCTATTCTCCAATATTATCAAATAAGGATAGCTGTTCATGTCCACTCGAAGCATTGCCTATATTGCAGCCTTGAATGTCGCCCAGAAACGCAAAGCCTGTGGACTGACTCAGGCTCAGGTGGCGGAGCGTCTTGGCGTGGAGAAGGAAAGCATCTCCCGTATGGAAAGCGGCAAAATAATGCTGAATCTTGAGAGGCTTCAGCAGTTTTCACAAATATTTGGCTGTTCAGTTTCCGAACTGCTGAGTGAGTCCTCATCGGAAGCTGTGGACCAGGCTCATGCCATAGCGGAGATGATCAGTCCTTTGTCGCCGGAAGAACGTTCGGCAGTCGTTCGGTTCGTTGGAGAGGCTGTCCGACTTTTCCAGTCAAAGAAGCAAAGCAGTAGGGAGAGGGGAGATGTCTAGATTCCGCATTCTCTGCATCCGCTGTGATCGTATCGGCGATCTCCTGGCCAGCACACCGGTGTTCTACCGCCTGCGCCGCCTCTATCCTGATGCGGTGATAGACGTCGTAACGAGCCCCGCGGGCAGGCTCGCGCTGGCCGACAACCCGGATATCGACAACATATTCATCTACGACAAGAAGTCCTTTCGGTCGTGGCTCAGGCTCATGCCTGAACTGCGGAGCCCTCATGACATGGTGATAGGCTTCAATGCGAAGTCGTCCACCATCCGTATCATCACGGCATTGGCCCGGGGCGAGAAGAAGGGCTTCCTGCAGACTGGCAGCGATGCTCCCTGGAGCGGCGACCCGGAAACCGAGGGGCATATCTCTGCCGGCATGCTCCGGGACCTGGAGGCGGAATTCTCTCTGCCGCATGACGAAGCCCCTGACATACGGGTGCGCTTCCATGTGCCTGAAGACCTGAAGCAGGAACTTCGGGCGACATATCCGGCTGTTGAAGGCATGAAGCGCATAGGCATTTTCATAGGCAATATCGCTCAGCCGAAACTGCGCTGGCCTGTGGAGAACTTCGTCGCATTCACCTCGCGCCTCCTGAGGGACAACCCTGCTCTGGAAGTCTATGCGGTGGCCGGCAAAGCGGATGTTCCTCTGCTGGACTCATTCAAAAATATAGAGGATGCCCGCTTCCATAGTTTCGTAGGGGATGTGTCGCTTCAGCACACGGCGGCGTTCATAGGAACGTGCGACGCCTTCGTGACCAGCTCTTCCTCTCCCCAGCATCTGGCGTCGGCGGTCGGACTGCCCCTGGTCTCCATCGTCCATCCCCGTTCCTATGTGCGCTGGACGCCCCGCGGCCCGCTGAATTTTTCTGCGGTTTCCGATGTCGATTACGACGTGCGCGGAGTAACCATACGGCAGGTGTACGAGGCGCTGGACAAGTCCCTGCAGGGCGGTCTTGCTCCCTGGAAAGACTGAACGAAGCATGAAAAAGGCCGGAGCCCCGAGTGGAGTTCCGGCCGTCGCTATTTAAAGGATATGGACTAGATGCGGTCGCAGATGGCCTGGCCCATTTCCGTGGTGGAGATGGGGGTGACGCCGGCTTCGGCGATGTCGCCGGTGCGCAGGCCGGCGTCGAGCACGGCGGTCACGGCGTCGTCGATGGCCTTGGCTTCGGCTTCAAGGCCGAAGGAGTAGCGCAGCATCATGGACACAGACATGATGGTGGCGATGGGGTTGGCGATGTTCTTGCCGGCGATGTCGGGGGCGGAGCCATGGCTGGGTTCGTAGAGGCCGAAGGTGCCGTCGGCGAGGCTGGCGGAAGGCAGCATGCCGAGGGAGCCGGTGATCATGCTGGCTTCATCGGAGAGGATGTCGCCGAACATGTTCGAGGTGAGGATGACGTCGAACTGGTTGGGGCGGTACACCAGCTGCATGGCGGCGTTGTCCACATACATGTGGGAAACGGTCACTTCGGGGTAGTCGGCGGCCATTTCGGTGACGATCTTGCGCCACAGGCGGGAGGCTTCGAGCA
>JAZQMJ010000231.1:0-3296 GCA_045543435.1 Mailhella sp. | reverse complement strand
CCCTCAAGAAGCGCTGGCCCGACCTCGTCCTGCACTTCCACCGCCACGCCACCGACGGCCTCTTCGTGCCCACTGCCGGCGCGGCCGCCAAGGCAGGCGCGCAGATCATCGACACCGGCCTCGGCGCCGCCGTGCGCACCTACGGCCAGGGCGACCTGCTCGCCACTGTGGCCTACATGGAAAACGAGCTCGGCCTCAAGACTATCATCAATAAGGACATGGTCCAGCAGGCCAACTTCGTACTGAAGCAGATCATGCCCTTCTACGACCGCTACTGCTCCCCCTACTTCCAGGGCACGGACTATTCCGTGGTCTCTCACTGCATGCCCGGCGGCGCCACCTCCTCTTCTCAGGAAGGCGCCATGAAGCAGGGCTATATCCACCTGCTTCCCTACATGCTGCGCTTCCTGGCCGCCATCCGTCAGATCGTGCGCTACCACGACGTGACCCCCGGCTCCCAGATCACCTGGAACACCGCCTTCCTCGCCATCACCAACGCTTTCAAGCGCAGCGGCGAAAAGGGCGTGCAGCAGCTCCTCAAGATCGCCGAGACTGTGGCCGTCACCCCTGAAGAACAGATGGACGACGACCTCAAGATCCAGCGCCTTGAGATCTACCGCGACTGCAACGACGCCTTCCGCAACCTCCTGCTCGGCAAGTTCGGCAAGCTGCCCCTCGGCTGGCCCGAAGACTGGGTCTATGAGAGCGCCTTCGGCCCCGACATGTACCGCAACGCCCTTGCCAGCCGCACCGAGGATTCTCCCCTCGACCAGCTCAAGGACGTGGACATCGCCAAGGAAGCCAAGGCCTGCGCCGACATCCTGAAGCACACCCCCACGCAGGAAGAGCTGGTGATGTACCTGAACCACCCCGGCGACGCGGTGAAGACCATCCAGTTCGTGAAGAAGTTCGGCGACCCGAACCGCCTGCCCCTGCATGTGTGGTTCGAAGGCCTCAAGCAGGGCCAGGAACTGCAGTTCGTGGACTCCAGCCGCAAGCCCCACAAGATGACCATCTTCCGCGTCAGCCCCGTGACCGACCACGGCACTGTGAACGTGCGCTACACCTACGACTCCACCGTCATGCTCCAGGAAGTCAAGGTGGCTGAAGGCCAGGCCCACCAGGCCGACACTTCCATGGCCGACAGCAGCAACCCCTACCATATCGGCGCCCCCTCCAACGGCGACCTGTGGGTGGTGCATGTGAAGCCCGGCGACATCGTGAAGGCTGGCGAAGAGGTGTTCAACATCTCCATCATGAAGCAGGAAAAGGCCGTGTACGCCCCCTGCGACGGCATCGTGAAGCGCGTGTTCAAGAGCGCCGACTACCAGACCACCCGCAAGATGACCCCCGTGCGCGAAGGCGAACTCATCATCGAGCTCGGCCCCTGCCCCGTGGTCTGCACCAACCCTGAATGCGGCAAGGCCCTGCCTTCCGCCGCCATGAACTTCTGCCCCTGGTGCGGCAGCTCCATCGAGAAGTAAGTTCCTGAACCGACAGTAAGCGAAAGCCCCGGAGACGAAAGGCTCCGGGGCTTTTTCCGTGTCAGAGTCAGAAAAGAAAATTATCAGGCATAAAAAAGGCCGGAGCGAGTCCGGCCTGATATTGAAAAGGGGAAAATCTAGAACGCTGACAGCGCGTAGAGGATAAGGTCGAGCACGGATGTGAAGCGGGTGAAATCCTCGGGAACGAGGAATTCCTTTTCCGGGCTCTTCACAGCCTCTATGCCTTCCAGCCAGACGCTCCCGCCCCTCGTCCTGCCGTCTTCGATGACTTCGATCTTCAGAGGGAACGGAACGATATCCCGGCTTTCCCAGACATCGAACGTGATGTCCCGGTACGAACCCATGAAGCCGAGCTTGAACACACAGCGGCTCTTCACAGCCTCGATGTCGTTCCAGAGTTCTCTGCCCTGCACTTCACAGGATTTCTCCTGGAAGCTGACCATGCCGAGCGTCTGGGGAAGCATGACCGAAGAAGCACTGCGCACGAGATCACGCCAGCTGTGCGCGTCCCCGTCCACAGAGGTCTCGACATAGGCCTTGAGCTTCTGGGAAAGCACACGCATCCGGCCGCCCTGCATATCGACAAGCAGGGTGAAATACCCGGCCTTACCGAGCCGCACGTCAAGGCGCGCAAGTTCACCGGAAACCGCGGCTGAACCGCAATGCTTCACAGGATGCTTCCCATCCCTATACTCGAGTGCCGACCGGAAATCGGCATGGGAAACGGCATTGGCAGGAAACGGCATCAGGAAAGCGGCAAGCAGGAAGACTGCCGCAAGAAAAAGCGCACGGAACGAAGCCGAAGAGCCGCGCGTCTTCATATCATTCTACCGGAGGGACAGGAACAGGCATGCCCTGCTCGATGAGTGCGCTTTCCGTGCCTACGGTCTGCACTTCGCTCACGACTGCGCCGATGCCGGCATAGATATTGTAGCCGACCATGCGCCAGCGATACAGCTCAGCCGGAAACAGGGGGCTGTAGATGACGCTGAAGTTCGAGCCGTCGCCATCTTCCCAGATATCGCGAGAATCGATGCGGAACTGGTCCTGAGGCAGGAACGGACAGCCGGCACAGAGCTCGCCGTCCACCGGCTGCATCTGCAGGACGAGGTATTCGGCGTTCTGGAAGGCGCCGGTGAGCTTTCCGCTCACAGTGACCACGCCGTCGGATTCGAGAACAGCCGAAAGCTCCGAGAAACCGAAGGCGTCGCGGCTGTAGTCGGGCTTAGGCGCGCCCTTCACGCCGCATCCGGCGAGCAGAGCCACCGCGAGCACAAGAAGCACGGCAATGCGTATTTTTCTGAAGCAGGCTTTCATCATTGTTCCCTCTTTCTGCGGCCGCGACCGCGTGTATCTCTGCAGAGATTGTTGCGAAACTCGACCTTCTGTCAAGAAATTATCCGCATCTGCCCCATCTCTTTCGAGCAGGGCCTACTTCTTTTCGCCCCAGAGCATCTTCCAGTCCGAAAGCAGGCGCAGGGCATCCATGGGCGTCATGGCATTGGGATCGACGCCGCGCAGGGCTTCAAGGATGGGATGCTCCGCCGGAGCCGCAGGTTCAGGCAGAGGCGCAGGCTTGGCCTTCTTCGCAGGCACGATGTCCAGCCCGGGAAGGATGGCGGCTTCGAGCTGGGCCACCTTGGCTTTGCCGCGGGCCGTCTCCAGCTGGGCGAGTATCTCGCGTGCCCGGGAGACCACGGAAGAAGGCACACCGGCAAGGCGCGCCACTTCGATGCCGTAGCTCTTGTCCGCAGGGCCGGGGATGAGGCGGCGCAGGAAGACGATGTCGCC
>JAZQMJ010000230.1:0-4801 GCA_045543435.1 Mailhella sp. | reverse complement strand
TTCCACCTGCTTGTATTTATTGATGGAAAGGTCGTAGCCGTTGGCCACTATCTCGGCCTTGTCCACAAAGAAGGACTGTTCCGTGCGGGCGCGGCTGGCCTCGCCTTCCAAGTTCGCAAAGCGGGCCACGATATCCGGGATGTCGTTCTGCTCCACCGGGGTGCGCTTGTCGTCCAGCGAAAAGCCGTCGGCCTGCATATCGTAGAACCACACTTTATCCGTGCCGCCCGCCGCCGTCTTGGTGAAGATCAGCACCGCCGTGGACACGCCCGCATAGGGCTTGAACACGCCGGAAGGCATGGAGATGACCGCCCGCAGGTGATGGTTCTCCACAATCTCCTTACGGATGGAAACGTGCGCCTTGCTGCTGCCGAAAAGCACGCCGTCCGGCACGATGCAGGCGCACTGCCCGCCCTTCTTCAACAGCCGCAGGAACAGCGCGAGGAACAGGAGTTCCGTCTTCTTGGTGTTGGTGACGGCCTTCAGGTTGTCGCTGATGCTTTCGGCGTCGATACTGCCCTTGAACGGCGGGTTCGCAAGGCACATGGTAAAGCGGGAAGATACGCTGTTCTCCTTGGAAACGCTGTCCTTATAGCTCACGTCCGGCTTGTCGATGGAATGGAGCATCAGGTTCATGGCCGAAAGGCGCAGCATGGTGGGGTCGGTGTCGTAGCCGGTGAAGGCAGGCCCGGCAAAGTGCTCCCACTGTTCCGGCGTCATGGTGCTCTCGTGGTGCGTGCGGATGTATTCCGAGGCCGAAATGAGGAAGCCCGCCGTACCGCAGGCCGGGTCGCAGATAGTGTCGTCGGGCGTGGGCCGCAGGAGCGCCACCATCATCTCGCGGATGTGCTTCGGCGTGCGGAACTGCCCGTTGCGCCCCGCCGTGGACAGCTTGCCCAGCATGTACTCGTAAAGGTCGCCCTGCATGTCGAGGCCGGTGAGGTCGTGCTCGTACAGCTCGTCCAGCCCGGTGATCACCTTTTCCACCACCTGCGGCGTGGGCATGAGGAACACCGCGTTCTCCATGAAGCGGGCAAAGGCCGTCTGCACAGTGCTGTCGTCGCTGTCCGGCAGAGGGATGAGCTTGCCGTCGTCGTCGAAGTCGGGGAGCCTGCCGCCCTTCATCGCCTTGATGGCCGGGAACACACGCTGGGAAATGATGTCGAAGATATAGCGGGAATCCATGCTCTTGAAGCGGCTCCAGCGCATAGCCTGACCGCTGGGCGTGGGCGGGAATATCTTCTCAACGGGTATGCCGAGGCTCTCCATGCTCTCGTTCTCCAGCTCCTTGGCGTCCAGCGAGCGGATGAACATCAGGTAGGTGAGCTGTTCGATGACCGTCAGCGGGTTGGCAAGCCCCGCCGAAAAAATGTCCAGCCATATCTTATCGACTTTATTCTTGATAGCACCCGTTATCATGGGGATTCCTTTGCGTTGGGATTTGCAGGCAGTATAAAACGATCAGCGCAGGCGTTCAAGGAGAAGAGACGCGCGGCGGGTTACGAGGGCGGCGATGCTGTGGCCCACCGGGCGGCCCATCTCGGCGGCGCAGGCTTCGGCCAGCGGCGGCAGGCTGGCGCACATGGAGAGCACCATGCGCCGCAGACCGGCAGGCGTGACGCCGATATCTTTCGCCATTTTTTCAACGTGTTCCCGGTTCACCCACTTGAAGTCGTAGGTGCCGCCGAACTTCATGGCCATGTCGCCGTTGCGGAAGCGGTCGTAGATTTCCGTGGAAACGAGGTCGTAGAGCGGGGCAAGGGTGATCGTGCCGTTCGCGTGCCGCAGGAGCGAGAAGTTTTTGGCGTGGGCGTCGTTGTTGCCGATGAGGATGTTGAATATCACCGCACGGGTCAGCATATTGATAGCTCCCGCCGGGCTGGTGACGTGGCGGCGCAGAAGCTCGTAGCACTCCTTGAAGCCCGGGCCGCCGTTGGACTGGTATTTGTCCGTGGGAACGTAGCCGAGGGCCTGACAGAAGTCTTCTTGATGGAGGCGGTGGCCGTCGCGGCGGTCGTAGCGTTCGACGAGCAGGAAGCTCCCGGCTTCGTGTTCCAGAGCGGAAGTTCTGGCGACCGCGAGACCGGCTTTTTCCGCGAGGCGTGCGCAGAAACATTCGTTATGCACAAGGTCGGGGAGGTCGGCGCGGCCCGGCTTAATGATGTGCGTGCTGGGCGTGTTTTCGTCGGGGATGCCGAAGCGTTCGCCGTCGTGGCAGACCGTGAGCTTGCACATCGCTCCGGCGAGGGAAAGGCGGACGTGATCGCCGGGGGCAAGCAGGGAGCGCTCGGAGAGATTGCGGAGGACAGAGGAAAATTCTTCGGACAAGAGCCAGACGACCTTCTGGCCTTCGGGAAGGGGGAACTGCCCGGCGGGAAGAAGCGAGACCGCTCCGGCGCAGTCGCCGCCGATGGCATTGGCGAGCTTGATGTCATTGTTGCGCGAGACGTTGAGGCGGTCGGCCACGATGTCGCGCGACGTTTCTTCAGGGAGAACGCCCGCAAAGAAGGGGCGTGCCTCGCGGTAGGAGAATTCCTCGGCACGAAGCGGCAGGGAGCAGGAGAGAGCAATGCCTTTCTGCTGTATATATTCCGGCGCATAGCAGAAGGAGAAGCGGTCGTTGTCGTCGCTGTGGAGTTGGCCGGTGAGCATGCCGTTCAGGAAGACGTCAAGATCTATCATCGTTCCACCTCACGGCGAGATTTCCGCCCAGCGCGGCCAGCACCTGCATGATTTTGCCAAGCTGTGCGGTGGGCTTGCCGCCCTCAAGTTCACCAATGAAACGGACGCCGACCCCGGCGGCAAACGCAAGTTCCGCCTGCGTGAGATTGGCGTTTTTGCGCGCATTTTTGACGGCACTGCCGAGCTCTTCCGGCGAGCTGAAAAAATTTTGTGTATCCATACATCCCTCCGCACAAGCACAATATTCCCGTCCGGGAAGAAGTGCAAGCGCGAGGGATAAATTTTTACCGACCGGGAAGAAAAAGCTTGTGAGCGAATAAAACTTTCCCGTTCGGGAGTTTTTAGGCTCGTTTTGAGAAGAACGAAACGCGTCTTTTCCATGCGAGAAACGCAGTGCCGAGTATGGCGGGAGCCTGAGGGAGAATCCCTCGGCAGGATGAGTTGGGCGTGTCACAACTACCATCCTGCCACGCAGAACCCGCCACGCGAGGAAGGAAGAAAGTTATCTCGGAAAGATTCCGTGTTATGTAAAAAACGATTCAACCAGCTATCGCTCGTGAGCTTCAAAAAACGAATTAAAAACCGGCCTAAAAATGCGGCGAAAATTGCTGGGAAAACACGTTCGAAAAGCGGCAAAATTTTCAGTTGAAGAACTTATATCAGCTTCCTTTTTTGCCAGAGCTTCTACATTCCACGTCATGGGTTTGTCGTGACAGGATGATAGTTGTTAAACAAGCAACTACACCTCCTGCCAAAGGCTTCACCTCTGGACTCCCCAATGGAGCAATCGGCGCGTTGCATCTCTCGCTCCTGAATGGCAAAAGTTCGATCTTTTTCCAGCTCTTTTAAGTGATGATTTAAACGCAGAACAGCGCGGAGTCTGTTCGGGAATCTTGGGTGATTCCGGTTCAGAACTTCGCGCCGTTCAGTCGCTTATTGGTAGGTTTAGTCGAGCCACGCCCTCAGCATATCCATGCCGTCGTAGCCGTGCTGGCGCATGGTCATCTGTTCTTCCTCCGTCCAGCCGGTGTCGGCGGTGGTAAGCTGGGGATAGCCTTCGATTTTAACGTCCGCACTTTCAGCGGGGGCGTAGATTCGCGTTTCGTCAGCAGTAAAATCACACATTGTTCAATTCTCCCTCTAGGCGGCGTTCTTGAGCTCATCGAGATAATCAGCCCATTCCTGCATCATGCGGCGGCGTTCGGGCAGATATTCCGCGTAGTTGTAAGCCGCACGGACTTCATTTCGTTCGCCGTGGGCGAGCTGGCGTTCGATCCAGTCGGAGTTATAGCCGCGTTCGTTGAGGAGCGTCGAGGCCAGCGAGCGGAAGCCGTGGACACTCATTTCATGCTTTTCGTATCCCATTCTTCGCAAAGCATTGAGCATCGTTGCATCGGAAATCGGCCTTACGCTGGAGCGGATAGAAGGGAACAAAAACTTCTCGCCGCCGGAGAACTTTCGTAGCTCTTCCAGAATAGCTATCGCCTGTCGTGCGAGAGGAACAATATGCGTTTCCCGCATCTTCATACGTTCAGCTGGGATGCGCCATTCCTCTTTCTCAAAATCGAACTCTTTCCATTCGGCGGCTCTCAGTTCTGTCGGCCTCGTGAACACCAGAGGAGCGAGCTTCAGCGCACAGACAAGCGGGAAGTAGCCGTCGTATTCGTCGATTTCGCAGAGGAGTTGACCGACTTTTTTCGGGTCGGTTATGGTGGCGCGATGCGTGACTTTTCGCGGATGTAATACACCGCGCAGTCCGTCTGCGATGTTATACTTCGCCTTTCCGAGGATTTCGGCGTAACGGAAGACCTGACTGACGATCTGCACCACGCGGCGGGCAGTCTCGTGGTGTCCTTTGTCGTCCAGAGTTTTCACAAACGTTAGCAGATCGGCCTTTTCCAGCTTGCGGATAGGCCGCTTGCCGATGACAGGGAAGATGTATGTTTCGAGCCGATACATGACAGTGTTCCGATGCTTTTCGGAAAACGCGCTCATGCGGATGCGATGCCATTCTCTGGCGATATTCTCGAAGGATTCACGCTCTTCGGCTCGGCGTTCTTCCTTCTGTTTCTTCTTTTGTTCGGAAGGGTCGATACCTTTGTCGAGCAGAACTTTGGCC
>JAZQMJ010000229.1:0-1625 GCA_045543435.1 Mailhella sp. | reverse complement strand
CTCATCCCAGCTCCAGAACCTCGCCAGCGGCGAGGGCACTGCCCTGCGCAACTCTGGACAGCGCGCCGGCTTCGGCAGTTCCGGCCAGCGCACCAGCCTCTCTTCGCCCGGTAAGCGCGACAGCCTCGACTGGACCTATGTCGATACCGACGGCGACTTCTATGCTGCCCTTCCGGACGTTCCCCCTGCTCCGGGCAGCTTCTCCCTCTGCACGAAGGAGCAGTTCTCCTTCTGCGTCCTCCCGCCCGACTCTCACGGGCATCTCCACTGGCATACCCTCGCACCTCCTGCCTCCCGTAACGTCTAGTCGCGGCTTTTCGGCCTTTTCTCCGCCATCCTGTGCGGTGATCTGGCATATCGTCTGCACTCCGTTCCGTGAGGTCTCTGCATGTACACCCTGCGCTGGCGCACTTGCGTCACGTTGCTGGCGGCGCTGCTCTGTGTCGCCTGCGTATCCGTAAATTTCTTCTCTCTTCCCTCCCCTCTCGAAAAAATACTGCCGCGTCCCATACATCTGGGTCTCGATCTTCGCGGCGGCATACACCTCACGCTCGGCGCCGACGTCGATCAGGCCGTGTCCCAGTCTTTGGCCCTTATGGGTCAGGATATCCGTTCCAGCGCTAACGATGCGGGAATAAGGACCCGCCTCTTCCGCCATGCCGACGGTCGAACGCTGGAATTCGTGCCGCATAAACATGAGGGAATCGAACAACTCTCCAACCTGCTGCGCGACCGGTTCGGACAGATGGCAGTCGGTTCTGCCGTCTCGTCCGGATCTGGGGATAAACTCCAGGTCACCTTCCGCCCCGAATACGAGAAGGAACTGCGCGAACGCATCATGGACCAGACCGTCCGCACACTGCGCGGCCGCATCGATGCCTTCGGCGTTGCCGAACCCGACATACGCCTTCAGGGCGGCGACCAGATACAGATACAGCTCCCCGGCGTCACCGACACCCAGCGAGCCCTCCAGCTCATAGGCCGCACGGCCCAGCTCACCTTCCACCGCGTGCGCCACGATGCCGAACCCGGCATGCTCATGCCCCTCGGCGCGGCATGGTACCCTTACGCCAATGTGGAAAAGAAATGGACCGCCCCCGGCAGCAGGCCCGACTTCAGCTCCGGCCTCGTGCTCGACAAGGCCCCCCTGCTCTCCGGCCAGGATATCGTGGACGCCCGCCCCGCCTTCGACGAACGCAACCAGGCCTGCGTATCCATCCAGTTCAGCAGCCGCGGCGCAGACCAGTTCGAACGCGTGACTGAAGAACTCATCCATCAGCAGTTCGCCATCGTCCTCGATGGCGTCATCCAGAGCGCGCCTGTCATCCAGCAGAAGATAAGCGGCGGCAAGGCCAGCATCACCGGCTCCTTCACCACCGAAGAAGCGCAGGACCTTGCCGTGGTGCTCCGCTCCGGCTCCCTGCCCGCCGAAGTCAAGGTGCTGGAAGAACGCACTGTCGGCCCCTCCCTCGGTGCCGACTCCATCCGTGCCGGTCTCATCGCCGGCGTCGTGGGCGCTGTGGGCGTCATGCTCATCATGCAGTTCTGCTACGGCCTGAGCGGCCTGCTGGCCAACCTCATGCTCACCTTCACCATAGGCCTTCTCTTCGCCGGGCTCGGCATCT
>JAZQMJ010000228.1:0-2724 GCA_045543435.1 Mailhella sp. | reverse complement strand
AGCCTCGCGGCAATGCGGGCAGAGCACGCGCACGAGGCGCTGGGCCGCCACAGCCCGAAGCACGGACGAGAGCAGGAAGGGCTCGACGCCCATATCGAAGAGGCGGGCCACAGCGCTGGGTGCGTCGTTGGTATGCAGGGTGGAAAGCACGAGGTGGCCGGTAAGGGCCGACTGCACGGCGATGGATGCCGTTTCGGCATCGCGTATCTCACCGATGAGGATGACGTCGGGGTCCTGACGAACGAGGGTACGCAGGCCGTCGGCAAAGGTCAGGCCTATCTTGGCGTTGACCTGCATCTGACCCACGCCTTCAAGCTCGTATTCCACCGGGTCTTCGATGGTCAGGATATTGCGCTCCGGCGAAGCCAGAGCCTGGAGCATGGCGTAAAGGGTGGTGGTCTTGCCGCTGCCGGTAGGGCCGGTGATGAGTATCATGCCGTTGGAAAGCTTCACCAGCGACTGCACGCGGCTCAGGTCTTCATCGCCAAGACCGAGTTCAGAGAGGGAAAGCACCCTCTCGCTCTTTTCGAGGAGTCGCAGAACCACGCGCTCGCCGAAAGCCGTAGGCAGCGTGGAAACGCGCAGGCCCACCTGACGCCCGCCAAGGGCCACGGCGATGCGGCCGTCCTGCGGCAGACGCTTTTCAGCGATGTTCAGCTTGGCCATGACCTTGATTCGGGAGACCAGTGCCGCATGGTAGGCTTTTTCCAGCGTATGGCGTTCGTAGAGCACGCCGTCGAGGCGGAAGCGCACGCGGGAAACGTCGCGGTACGGCTCGATATGGATATCGCTGGCCCCGGCGCGCACGGCCTGGGTGAGGAGCATGTTCACGAGGCGGATGAAGGGGGCGTCGCTGTCTTCGTCCAGCAGGTCCTCCACGGATTCCGCGCTGTCGTCCGCCATGGACGAAGCATCCTCGCCAAGCACGTCGGCCACGCTGTCGCCGGAGTGGACGCTCTCGCCGAATATCCTGTTGAGTACGGCCTGCACGTCGGCCTCAGCCGTAAGCACTATGCCGCAGGGAGCTTCGCCCCAGAGAACGGCAAGGTCCGCCAGCAGATACATGGCTTCCGGATGCGATGCAGCCAGCAGGAGCCGGCCTTCGGGATCGCGCACAGGAGCCACGGAACGGGCCCTCAGCCATGCGAGGGGGGCCTTGCAGGCGAGCTCGGCCTCATCCTTCCAGCCGGATGCGGCGACGATGCGGCGGTCGAGCCCCAGTACCAGAGGCAGGCCGTACATGGCAGAGGAAAGGCGCAGGAATCCCGCCTCGTCCACGGCGCCGGCTTCAAGGAGCGCCGCTTCCGGGGATATGCCCTGCTCTTCCGCATCGCGCAGGGCGGCCTTCACGAAGGCGTCGCCTACGCCCAGCGCAAGGGCCTCACGTTCGAACGGACTTTCGCTCATGAGGCCTACCTCACGAATACGGGTTTCAGCAGTTTGGGCATGCCCTGGCTCGGCAGGCCGAGGCCGTCCTTGCCGACGCTGGTCTCATGGAGGCTCTGCCGCTTAGAGGCGGCCAGAGAGGCGGAATCCTCAGCCGTGCGGATGATGCGGGGCGTGATGAAGATGAAAAGGTTGGTGCGGGCATTGCTGGTCGAACGGGACTTGAACAGCCAGCCGAGGGCCGGGATGTCGCCCAGGCCGGGCACCTTGTTCTCGGAAAATTCCTTGCTGTCGTCCAGCAGGCCGCCGATGACGGCAGTCTGGTTGTCCTGCAGGAGGATGGTGGTCTTCACGGCGCGCTTGCGCGTCGTGGGTGCGACGATCTGGTCGCCGTTGGCCAGCGTGATGAGGCCGGAGGTGATGCGGCTTATCTCCTGCTCCACCTCAAGGCGCAGGGATTCTTCCGTGCCGATGCGCGGGGTTATCTTGAGCTTCACGCCCACGTCCTTGTAGTCCATGGCCTGCGTGGTGAAGTCGTTGTCGTTCCTGGTGGTGGATTCCTTGGTATAGGGCACGTTGTCCACCACTTCCACGGAGGCTTCTTCGTTGTCCAGGGTGAGGAGCTGGGGAGTGGCCAGTATCTCCACGTCGTTGTTGCCGCGCACGGCATTGAGGACGGAAGGGATGCTGTAGGTCGTATTGCCCACGGTGAAGGCAGCCTTCAGGATAGCGCCTATGCTCACGCCGGAAGGCAGGCTCACCATCTTGTTGCTGAGGCCGATGCTCGAGCCGCCCATGTTCACACCGCCGGCGATGATGCCGTCATCGTTGCTCACCATATCGCCTACGGCCCAGTTGATGCCGAAGGAGAAGGACGCGTCGCTGTTCACTTCCATGATGAGGGCTTCGATGAAGACCTGCCTGCGCAGGACGTCCAGCTTGCTGACCACGGCGCTCAGGGCTTCGAACTCATCCGGCCGCGCCGTGACGAGCAGGCTGTTGGTGGCCTTGTCCGCCACGACCTTGATATCCTTGGAAAGCACCACGTCCTTGTTCTTCTCGTCCGTCGCGCTCATGGACTGGCGTTCCACCAGCGTGTTGATGACAGTGGCGAGGTCTTCGGCCCTGGCGTTGGCGAGCTTGATGAGATGCACGTCGCCCTTGCCCTTGGGGGTAGGGATGTCCAGCGTACGCACCATGTCGCGAGCGATGTTCAGGGCTTCGGCGTCGCCATAGACGAGGAGCGCATTGGTGCGCTCGTCCGCGCTCACATGGCTGACAGTGTTGCGGCCCTTCTTGCCGGCCTCTTCGTCGCGGCTCTTGAGCACGCGGGAAATG
>JAZQMJ010000227.1:0-4183 GCA_045543435.1 Mailhella sp. | reverse complement strand
AACCGCACCTTCGCCAAGGCCGAAGAACTGGCCGCCAGCCTCGGCGGCGAGGCCGTGCCCTTCGACCAGCTCTTCGACCAGCTCGTGGAGACGGACATCGTCATCAGCTCCACCGGCGCCCCCGACGCCATCATCCATGAGCAGGACATGCGCAGCGTGCTGAAGAAGCGCCGCAACCGCCCCATGTTCCTCATCGACATCGCCATGCCCCGCGACATCGACCCCTCGGTGAACACGCTGGACAATATCTACCTCTACGACATCGACGACCTCAAGGAAGTGGTGGAAGAGAACCTCGCCGGCCGCCGCGAGGAAGCCGTGAAGGCCCGCGCCATCGTGGACGAGGAGACCGAGAGCTTCCGCCAGTGGCTGGACTCCCTCACCCTCCAGCCCACCATCGTGGCCCTTGGCGAACGCGGCCGCCGCATCGTGGAAGAAGAGCTGGCCAAGACCCTGCACCGCCTCGGAGATGTGGACGAAGCCACCCGCGAAGCCCTCGAAATCATGGCGCAGTCGCTGGTGAAACGCTTCAACCACGAGCCCATCGCCTTCCTCAAGAACCGCTTCCACGAATCGGACCGCCCCGAAGCCACTCTCGAGGCTGTGAGCACAGTCCAGCGCATGTTCGGCCTGAAATAGCACGCCGATATCTCACACGAAACGCCAGCGCGGCAGACCTCAGGTCCGCCGCGCTTTTTTGCGCCTGCAGAACGATGCCCCTCCCTGACCTGCGGCCATGATTTTCCAGTATTGTCAAAAAATCACCCCGCCAAACTCGGGTATCTGGAGATTTTACGCGGCGTTGTTGACTTTTTTGTTCCTATCGTGAATTATCGAACGGATATATTTTTTCATTCATGCCAAGGAGAGAGGTCGCTATGGAATTCCTCGACAGCTTCGTCAACTGGTCTAACAACATACTCTGGTCGTATGTGCTCATCGGCATGCTGGTGGGTCTGGGCCTGTACTTCACCGCACGCATCAAATTCGCCCAGCTCAGCATGCTCGGCGAAATGTGCCGCCTGCTCAAGGAAGGCACCAATAAGGAAGGCGGCCAGATCAGCTCCTTCCAGGCCTTCTGCATCAGCACCGCTTCCCGCGTGGGCGTGGGCAACATCGCCGGCATCGCCATCGCCATCATGGTCGGCGGCCCCGGCGCCATCTTCTGGATGTGGGTCATCGCCCTGCTCGGCGCGGCTTCCGGCTTCGTGGAAAGCACCCTCGCCCAGATCTACAAGGTGCGCGATCCTCTCACCGGCGGCTTCCGCGGCGGCCCTGCCTACTACATCAAGAACTGCCTCGGCAACGCCAAGGCGGCCGCTCTCTTCGCCATCCTGATCTCCGTGACCTTCGGCATGTGCTTCAACTCGGTGCAGTCCAACACCATCACCGACGCCCTGCACACCCAGTTCGGCATCAACAAGTACGCCATCTGCGTGGCCCTCACCGCCATTTCCGGCGTGGTCATCTTCGGCGGCATCAAGCGCATCGCCACCCTGAGCAGCTGGCTCGTGCCCCTCATGGCCACCTCCTACCTGCTCATGGCCGTCATCGTCATCATCCTGAACATCACCGAAGTGCCCGGCATGATCGCCACCATCGTGTCCAAGGCCTTCACTCCTGACGCCGCTGTCGGCGGCATCGCCCCCGCCATCCTCACCGGCGCCAAGCGCGGCCTCTTCTCCAACGAAGCCGGTATGGGTTCCGTGCCCAACGCCGCCGCCACCGCCCAGGTGAGCCATCCCGTCAAGCAGGGCCTCGTGCAGGCTCTCGGCGTGTTCGTTGACACCATGGTCGTCTGCACCGCCTCCGCCTGCATCGTCCTCCTCTTCGACGGCTATGCCGATGCCGGCGTCAAGGGCGTCGCCCTCGTGCAGCTCGCCCTGAGCAGCGAACTCGGCAGCTTCGCCGGCGTGCTCATCACCATCATGGTGTTCATGTTCGCCTTCAGCTCCATCGCCGGCAACTACTACTACGGCGAAAGCAACATCCAGTTCTTCAGCGAAAAGCCCATCTGGCTCTTCATCTTCCGCGCCCTCTGCGTGGCCATGGTGGCCTTCGGCTCCCTGGCTCCCCTGCCCTTCGTGTGGAACCTGGCCGACCTGTTCATGGCCCTCATGGCCATCGTGAACCTCATTGCCATCGCCATCCTCGGCCGCAACGCCTTCATCGCCCTCAAGGACTACCAGGACCAGAAGAAGGCCGGCATCGCCAACCCCGTGTTCCATCCCGAACAGCTTCCCGACCAGAAGGGCATCTCCGTCTGGAACGAGAAGTAATCCTCTGCTGAACCTTTGAACGAAGAGGCTCGTGCTACGGCACGGGCCTCTTTTTTCAGGCATAAGAAAAGGCCCGAGGCGTTCCCCGGGCCTTTCGTCCATACGCTAATAGGCGAAGAGCTTCCCGCATTTGCGGCATCTGTACAGCCTTTTGTTATAGCGGCGGTCTGCCGCGCCGCCCAGAGTGTGCCCGGTAGCGGCTCCGCCCGCGCCTCCCGTGATAGCACCGATGATGCCGCCGGTAAGCGCGCCGATAGCCGTGCCCAGCAGAGGCACGATGGAACCTATGGCCGCACCGGCCGCCGCTCCTGCGCTGAAGCCCGCATAGCCCGAGACAGCGCCGCCTACGGCTCCGGCGGCCATGCCGGCATCTTTCCAGCGTTCGTCTTTCTTCACATCGAAACTCTTGCAGGCAGGACAGCGTACGCTCATAGGCACTCCTTGCTGAAAGTTCTCCTTCCCAAGCTATACGCAGTACTCTGATTTTACAAGCTCCTGCCTTATGGACGCCGCCGCCCTTTCGCGCTACCTTGCAGGCTCATCACAGAAAAGGAGCCCTCCATGGCTAAAGAATACGATCCGCGCATGCACAGCGCCGAACACGCCCTCTCCGGCGTGCTCATCCGCCGCTACGGCTGCCCCCGCTGTTTCTCCACGCACATCAACTCCAACAAGAGCAAGGTGGACTTCCGCTTCCCGCACGACCTTTCCGCCGAGGAAGCCGCCAGCATCGCCGCCGAAGTGAACGACGTCATCAAGGCCGACCTGCCCATCGTGGCCCGCGAGATGCCGCGCGAAGAAGCCGCCACCCGCTTCAGCCTCACCCGCCTGCCGGAAAGCGCGGGCGACACCCTGCGCATCGTCTATATCGGCGACCCGGACCAGCCCGAAAGCGTGCTCGACGCCTGCCCCTGCATCGGCGAACACGTCACCCGCACCTCGGAATGCGGCGACTTCGTCTGGGTCTCCCACGAATGGAAGCCCGGCGAGGAAGGGCAGGACGGCGTCCTGCGCATACGCTTCAAGCTGGGCAAATAGCCCGCCGCCAGATACAGCAAAGCCCCGGAAACTTCGGTCTCCGGGGCTCTTTCTTTTATTGCCGTCCGTTTCAGGCGCGCTGTTCCGGCAGGGGATAGCGGCCGCAGGTGAACTTCTCGCCTTCGGGGCAGAACTTCAGGCGTTCACAGCGGGCCCCGGCATGGTCGAAGACTTCGGGAAGCACTTCACGGCAGAGTCGGAGCATGGTGCGGGCCACGCCGCGAATCTCCCACTGGGCGCGGGTACAGCAGCGATGCTCGAAGAAGTTCAGGAGCGTGCGGCAGTTCATAGTCACCACGATGTTCGTGCTGGCGGCCTGAGGAAGCACCATGCGGGCGTCCTCGCGGGAGGAGAAGCCGCGGCCGTCCTCTTCGAGCAGGGCCTTGATGTCGCGGTAGGCGTTGCCCACTTCCTTCATGAACTCTTCGTAGCGGGCCTTGGCGCGGGGATTGGCGGCAATGGCGGGCGGCAGGACGTAGTCCATGTTGGAAGCGTCCACATAGCGCTGGCTCTGCTGGCTGTAGCTGGCGATGCGATGGCGCACGAGCTGATGCGTGAGCGCACGGGACACGCCGGAGATGGCGAAGGTGAAGCTCACATGCTCGATGGGGCTGGCGTGGCCGGACTCCATGATCTTGGCCACGAACTCGGCCTGCTTCTCGCGGGGGATATTGCCGCAGGTGAGCGAAGGCCACATATCGGCCACTTCGCCGGCATGGTAGCACTGGCGGAACGCGGCATAGATGAGGGAAAGCGGATCGGGCGTATGCGCCAGGAGTTCAACGCGGGGCTTTATTTCGGGCATGTTTTTTTCCTTTGTAAAGGCATCTTGGATTTTCTGCCGAAAATCCGCTTAAAGGCAGGCT
>JAZQMJ010000226.1:0-8308 GCA_045543435.1 Mailhella sp. | reverse complement strand
GGGGAAAGGGACTTTTTCAAAAGTCCCTTTCCCCCTTCCCCAAAACAAGCCCACCATAAAAATGCGCCCCCGTTCCTCGGTAGAGGAGCAGGGGCGCGCTATCATTTCTCTTGCCTACAGCTTACTTGCCGCAGCACTTCTTGTACTTCTTGCCGCTGCCGCAGGGGCAGGGCTCGTTGCGGCCAACTTTGGAGCCGTCGGCATCTTCCTCTTCTTCGGAAGCGCCTCCGTCGCCCATGGCGGCGGGGTCGGTCTTGTGGCGAAGTTCGAATTCTGCGGCCTCGGCTTCTTCCGCTTCCTCAGCGGCTTCAGCCTGCACGAGTTCCACCTGCTCCACGCTGGTCACGTTGCCGTCACCATCAGCGTTGAAGGCCAGTGCGCCTTCCACATAGTCCTCTTCGCCGGGCTGGCGTTCGATGGTCTCGCCGTCTTCTTCCACACGCTTCATGCGCACATGGGTGAGGGAGGAAATGGCGTTCTCGTGGATGCGGAACAGCATTTCCTTGAACATATTGAGGCCTTCGCTCTGGTACTCGCGCTTCGGATCGCGCTGGGCGTAGCCGCGCAGGCCGATGCCTTCACGCAGGTAGTCCATGGCGCGCAGGTGTTCCTTCCAGCAACGGTCGAGGGCTTCCAGCAGGAAGTAGCGCAGGATGTCGTTGTAGACGTGGGCGGACTCTTCGCGCAGTTCTTCGAAGATCTGTTCCACGGCCTTGCGGGCGTCATCGCGGGAGGGGATGGCGCTCATGGTCATCTCGGGGAGGGCGCGGGCGATGTTGCAGGTATCGAGCAGGCGGGAGTTCACTTCAACGATGAGCTCGGCAGAAGGAGCTTCCTTCAGGCCTTCGAGAGGCTGATAGATCTCGTCCAGCAGTTCGTCCACAAAGTCGAAGAGCACGCCTTCCACGCTGGGAAGCTGCATGAGGTCGCGGCGCAGGTTGTAGATGACTTCGCGCTGCTGGTTCATCACGTTGTCGTAGTCCAGCAGAGTCTTGCGGATCTCGAAGTTGTGGCCTTCCACGCGCTTCTGGGCGTTCTCGATGGCCTTGGAGACCATGCGGTTCTCGATGGGTTCGCCTTCCTTCATGCCCAGCTTTTCCATGAGGCCGGCGATGCGTTCCGAGCCGAAGATGCGCATGAGGTTGTCTTCCAGCGAGAGATAGAAGCGGGAAGAGCCGGGGTCGCCCTGACGGCCGGAACGGCCGCGGAGCTGGTTGTCGATGCGGCGGGATTCATGGCGTTCGGTGCCGAGGATATGCAGGCCGCCAAGCTCTCTCACGCCTTCGCCGAGCACGATGTCAGTACCGCGACCTGCCATGTTGGTGGCGATGGTCACGCGGCCGCGCTGGCCTGCCTGGGCCACGATGGCGGCTTCTTCGGCGTGATGCTTGGCGTTCAGCACGGCATGGGGCACGCGCTCGCGCTTGAGCAGGGAGGAGAGCAGTTCGGAAGTCTCGATGGAGATGGTGCCCACCAGAACGGGCTGGCCGGAGGCGTGGAGCTCCTTGATGGCTTCTACGATGGCCAGATACTTCTCACGCTGGGTGCGGTAGATGAAGTCCGGCATGTCCTTGCGGATCATGGGCTTGTTGGTGGGGATGGTGATGGTCTCGAGATTGTAGATCTGGTCGAATTCCACAGCCTCGGTCTGAGCCGTACCGGTCATGCCGGCCAGCTTGTCGTACATGCGGAAGTAGTTCTGGAAGGTGATGCTGGCGAGGGTCTGGTTCTCAGCCTCGATCTGCACGTGTTCCTTGGCTTCCAGAGCCTGGTGCAGGCCGTCGCTGTAGCGGCGGCCAGCCATGAGGCGGCCGGTGAATTCGTCCACGATGACGACCTTGCCGTCGTCGGAGACGATGTAGTCCACGTCGCGCTTGAAGCAGTGATGGGCCTTGAGCGACTGCAGGATGTGGTGCTGGAAGGAGATGCTGGCCGGGTCGAAGAGGTTCTCGATGTTCAGCATCTGTTCGCAGAAGGCCACGCCGGCATCGGTGAGCATGGCGGTCTTCGCCTTCTCGTCGATGGTGTAGTGCTCTTCGGGCTGGAGCTGGCGCACCACCATATCCATGGCGTTGTACAGCTCGGTGCTTTCGTCGCTGGCGCCGGAGATGATGAGCGGAGTACGGGCTTCGTCGATGAGGATGGAGTCCACTTCGTCCACGATGGCGAAGTTGTGGCCGCGCTGCACGAGCTGCTCGGCGTAGAACTTCATGTTGTCGCGCAGGTAGTCGAAGCCGAACTCGTTGTTGGTGCCGTAGGTGATATCGCAGGCATAGGCGGCCTTGCGCTGTTCGTCGTCGAGGCCATGGACGATGACGCCCACGGAAAGGCCGAGGAACTTGTAGAGGCGGCCCATCCACTCGGCGTCGCGGCGAGCAAGGTAGTCGTTCACAGTGACGACGTGCACGCCCTTGCCGGAAAGGGCATTGAGGACGACGGCCAGCGTGGCCACGAGCGTCTTGCCTTCACCGGTCTTCATTTCCGAGATCTTGCCGGCGTGGAGAACCATGCCGCCGATGAGCTGCACGTCGTAGTGGCGCATGCCCATGACTCGGGAAGAGGCTTCGCGAACGAGGGCGAACACTTCACAGAGCACGTCGTCGAGGGTGCGTTCGCCGCTCTGCACAGCTGCGCGGATCTCGGCCAGCTTCTCGGGAAGCTGTTCGTCGGTGAGCTCCTGCATGGAGGGTTCGAGAGCGTTTATCTTCCGCACTCTGGGGCGCAGAGAACGGAGGTAGCGTTCATTGCGGGTACCGAATATTTTGCCGATCAGAAACTTGATCATCGTTATCTCCAGAAAAAAACATTGGAACGGAAGAGAGAATAAGTCATGCCTTCTGGTTTGGCAAATGTTCTCAGGCCCTTTTTCTGCTGAAATTTCAGCAAGTGGCTCTCTTTGATGAAGGCTGGACAAAATTTTCCGGAAAATCTACGCTTGATCTTCTCATTCCCCGCCATCCCCTGCCGAGGCCCCATGCCGTTCCGAAAGCTCACGCTCCTGCTCTCCCTGCCTGCGCTCCTTTTCGCGCTGGTCCTCGGCGGCTGTTCTTCGAAGGAAGATTCCGTGGGCTACATGGGCGGCCGATATCGCGGAACGAAGTCCTACACCGTGAAGGGCAAGACCTATCACCCCTACAAGTCCGCGCGAGGCTACCGCGAAACGGGCGTGGCCTCGTGGTACGGCCCGGGCTTCCACGGCAAGAAGACCTCCAACGGCGAACGATACGACCAGAACGCCATGACGGCGGCCCACAAGCTCCTGCCCTTCGGCACGCGCCTGCAGGTGACCAACCTCAACAACGGCCGCAGCGTCGTCGTGCGCATCAACGACCGCGGCCCCTTCGTGGGTTCGCGCATCATCGACCTTTCCAAGGAAGCGGCGCGCCAGCTGCACATGATAGGGAGCGGCACTGCCCGAGTGAAGCTCGTGGCCCTGGGCGAAGGCAACCGGGAAGCCGAGATACTCACGCCCGAAGGCGACATGCTCGGCCTGTTCTACATACAGATCGGCGCATTCACGGATATCTACAAGGCCGACAGGCTGGCCACGCTCATGCGCTCCAAGGGCTACGGATGCCGCATAGCCCGCCACGAGCGCAAGATGCAGGACTACTACGTCCAGCTCGGCCCCTACCTCTCGCGCTCCGCCGCACAGCATGTCGGCAAAACGCTGACGAGGCATTTCCGCGGGCTTTTCGTCATTGCGGAATAGCCGGCAGTCACGAAAAAGGCCGTCTCAAAAGAGGCGGCCTTTTGTTCATATCGTCTAACTTTATTTCTTCATCGCATGGGCCTCAGCCCGTTCCGCCTGCACGGCGGCCTGCGCCTTATCGCTTTCTCCGTGAGCTTCGAAAAGCCGTCCCCGCACCACGGCGTCCTTCCCGTAACGGGCGCGCAGAGCGTCCACGGCCTTGTCCAGCCGGCCGTGCTTCTTCTCTTCCACTTCGGGCTTCGGTTCCGGCATGAGCGAAAGCTGGCTCGGCCCGCCTTCCTCGAAACCGGAAACGCCCACGCCGATGAGGCGCACCCGGTCTGCCAGCTCCAGTCCGGCGAGGATGGTACAGGCCGTATCGTAGATGGTCTTGGTGCTGTTCACGCGGCTCGAAAGCGTCACCTGCCGCGTTATCTGCCGAAAGTCCGCATATTTTATCTTCAGCGTCACCGTGCGCCCGGCAAGGCCGTGCCTGCGGAGCGACGCGCCTACACGCTCGGCATGGCGCAGGAGCCAGGTGCGCAGGATGTCGCGGTCGCGGGTGTCTTCGTCCAGCGTCACTTCCGCACTTTCGGATTTAGGCGGCGTCCACGGCACTACTTCACGAGCATCTATGCCCTGCGCCCTCTGCCACAGCGCCGTGCCCGCCTTGCCGAATTTGCGCCGCCAGAACTCTTCGCTGTAGCGAGTCACTTCGCCGCAGGTCTTCACGCCGAGCTGGGCGAGGTCCGCGGCGAAATGCTTCCCCACTCCGGGCACGGCGCGCACCGGGAGGCTTTCGAGGAAGCCGGGCACGTCTTCCGGCCTCAGCAGGAAAAGCCCGTCCGGCTTGCGCTGTTCCGAAGAAATTTTCGCCAGGAATTTCACCGGCGCTATGCCCACGGAGCAGGTCAGGCCGCCCGTAGCCTCACGCACTGCCGCCTTGAGCTGGCGGCCCAGCTCTTCCACCGGGCCGAAAAGGCGTTCGAGACCCGTGGCGTCGAGGTAGGCCTCGTCCACCGAAGCCATCTCCACCAGCGGCGAGAAGCGGGAAAGCGTTTCGCGCACGATGGCCGACACCTCGGCATAGCGGCGCATCCTGGGGCGAAGGTAGATGCCGTGCGGGCAGCGCCTGCGAGCCTCGGCGATAGGCATGGCCGAATGGACGCCGAACTTCCGCGCCTCGTAAGAGCAGGTGCTCACCACGCCGCGATGCTCGCCGCCCACGATGAGAGGCTTCCCCCGCAGGGAGGGATCGTCGAGCTGTTCTATGGACGCGAAGAAGGCGTCCATATCCATATGCATTATCCAGCGCTGGTGCGACACGGCGAATCTCTTGTTTTTCGGGCAGGAAAGTCCCCCGGAGGAGGATTGTCCTTGACATTGCGGAAGGGGCTATCTAATGAAAAAGTACCTGTCTTCTACCATGCCTCCTCTTAAAGAGGAAGTGCAGGGAGGAGCCATGGAGCATGCCGCGGCGGCGCAGTTCCGCCTCATTCCCATCGTCAAGGAGTCAGGATAGTTGGCCAGAAAGAAGTCTATGCAGCAGTGGACTGTGGAAGATTCCGTCGACCTGTACGGCATCCGCAACTGGAGCACCGGTTATTTCGATATTTCATCTAAAGGCGAAGTCGTCATCAGGCCCTTCGCCCGCGAGGGCGGCCCCGAGGTCAGCGTGCTTGAGATCATCAACGAGCTCAAGGACCGCGGCTACGACCTGCCCGTCCTGCTCCGCATCGAGAACATCCTCGATTCCCAGATAGCGCTCCTGCACCAGACCTTCCGGGCCGCCATCTCCGAACTCGGCTACAAGGGCCAGTACCGCGGCGTCTTCCCCATCAAGGTCAACCAGCAGCAGCAGGTCGTCTCCAAGATCGCCCAGTACGGCGCGGCCTACCACCACGGCCTCGAAGTGGGCTCCAAGGCCGAACTCATCGCCGCCATCAGCCAGCTCAAGAGCCGCGAAGCCTGCCTCATCTGCAACGGCTACAAGGACGAAGAGTTCATCGACCTCGGCCTGCACGCCCTGAGCATGGGCTTCAACGTCATCTTCGTGCTCGAAATGCCCGGCGAACTGGATTTCATCCTGAATGAATCCAAGAAGATGGGCATCCGCCCGCAGATCGGCGTGCGTGTGAAGCTCAGCACCAAGGCCAGCGGCCACTGGGCCGAATCCGGCGGCGAACGCTCCGCCTTCGGCCTCACCTCCGCCCAGATCATGGATATCGTGGACGCACTGAAGGAACAGGACATGCTCGATACCCTGAAGCTCATGCACTACCATCTGGGCTCTCAGGTGCCGAACATCCGCGACATCCGCGCCGCTGTCATGGAAGCCACCCGCATCTACGCCAGCCTCGTGCAGGAAGGCGCGGCCATGGGCTACCTCGACCTCGGCGGCGGCCTCGCCGTGGACTACGACGGCTCCCACACCAACTATGTGAGCTCGCGCAACTACACCGTGCGCGAATACTGCACCGACGTGGTGGAAGCAGTCATGACCATCCTCGACGCCCAGGGCATCGAGCATCCGCACATCGTCACCGAATCCGGCCGCGCCACCGTGGCCTACTACTCCATCCTGCTCTTCAACGTGCTGGACGTGAGCCTCATCGAAGTGGGCAGCCTGCCCGAAGAGCTCCCCGAAGATACGCCCGAGCCTGTGCGCAACCTCAAGGAAGCCCTGCAGAACATCAATCCCCGCAACCTGCAGGAAGCCTACAACGACGCCGTCTATTATTATGATGAAATGCGCCAGCTCTTCATCGCCGGCCGCGTCACCCTGCGCCAGCGCACCCTCGCCGAACGCTTCTTCTGGGCCATCATGCGCACGCTCTCCGAAGAGAAGCACCGCGTGAAGTACATCCCCAAGGAACTCAACGAGATCGACTCCATGCTGGCAGATATCTACTACTGCAATTTCAGCGTGTTCCAGTCGCTCCCGGACAGCTGGGCCATCGACCAGCTCTTCCCCATCATGCCCATACACCGCCTGAACGAGTTCCCCTCCCGCGCAGGCATACTCTCCGACCTCACCTGCGACTCCGACGGCCGCATCTCGCACTTCATCGACCCGCAGGGCCACAAGTCCACCCTCGAGCTGCATCCGCTCAAGGAGAACGAAGAGTACTACCTCGGCACCTTCCTCGTGGGCGCCTACCAGGAGACTCTGGGCGACCTGCACAACCTGCTGGGCGACACCAACGTGGTCTCCGTGCGCATCCAGGAAGACGGCACCTACGACTTCGTGCGCGAGATCGACGGCGACTCCGTTTCCGACATCCTCGCCTATGTCGAATACGACCCGCGCCGCGTGCTCGTGGGCATACGCAAGTCCGCCGAACGCGCCGTGCGCGAAGGCCGCATCACCCCGGCCCAGCGCCACAGCCTCATGCAGGCCTTCGAAGACGGCCTCCGCGGCTATACGTATTTCGAGAAGTAGGAGTTTTTGTGGAGGGGGAAGGGAGAAACTTTCGAGAAAGTTTTCTCCCTTCCCCTCCACGCCACCCCTTCCCTCTTCAAAGCTTTTCATTTAAGTTCGGGTGAAGGTCTCCTTTCATCCGTGATGTGACCAACACTTATCTTCCCTGAAACTTTTCAGGCTTCAAGGAGCAGGAATATGGCTAAAGTGCTGATCATCGGCGCCGGCGGCGTGAGCTCTGTCGCCACCCACAAGTGTGCCCAGGCCGCCCACATCTTCTCTGAAATCGTGCTTGCCAGCCGCACCAAGTCCAAGTGCGACGCCATCGCCGCCAGCGTGAAGGAACGCTACGGCCGCGATATCGAGACCGCCCAGGTCGACGCCGACAACGTGCCCGAACTCGTTGCCCTCATCAAGAAGGTCCAGCCCGACCTCGTGATGAACATCGCCCTGCCCTATCAGGACCTGCACATCATGGACGCCTGCCTCGAAGCCGGCGTGAACTACCTCGACACCGCCAACTACGAACCCCTCGACGACGCCCACTTCGAATACAAGTGGCAGTGGGCCTACAAGGAAAAGTTCGAGAAGGCCGGCCTCTGCGCCCTTCTCGGCTCCGGCTTCGACCCCGGCGTGACCAATGTCTTCTGCGCCTATGCCCAGAAGCACCTCTTCGATGAGATCCATGTCCTCGACATCATCGACGCCAACGCCGGCGACCACGGCCTGCCCTTCGCCACCAACTTCAACCCCGAGATCAACCTGCGCGAAGTGTCCGCTCCCGGCCGCTACTGGGAACGCGGCGAATGGGTGGAGACCGACCCCCTCGCCTGGAAGATGAACTTCGACTTCCCCGAAGGCATCGGCAAGAAGAACTGCTACCTCATGTATCATGAAGAGCTGGAATCCCTGGTGCAGAACCTCAAGGGCATCCGCCGCGCCCGCTTCTGGATGACCTTCGGCGACGCCTACCTGAACCACCTGCAGGTGTTCAAGAACGTCGGCCTCATCGGCATCGCCCCCATCAAGTTCCAGGGCCAGGACATCGTGCCCATCCAGTTCCTCGCCAAGCCCCTGCCCGATCCCGCCTCCCTCGGCCCCCGCACCGTGGGCAAGACCTGCATCGGCTGCCTCATGAAGGGCGTGAAGGACGGCGAAGAGAAGACCTACTACATCTACAACATCTGCGACCATCA
>JAZQMJ010000225.1:0-13870 GCA_045543435.1 Mailhella sp. | reverse complement strand
TCCATCGGACATGATCCCCACCTCATGGGTGCCGATTGCCAACATGGGCTCGATTGCCAAAACCATGCCAGGTTTCAGCGGGACTCCGCCCGGAACATCTCCGATCATGCCGCCGCGTGGCACGAAGTTCGGGACTTCCGGCTTTTCGTGGAGGCTGGCGCCAATGCCATGGCCTACGAAATCACGGATCACATGGAGCCCTTCAGATTCGGCGTAACGCTGCACCGCCGCCGAAATCGCATACAGATTGTTGCCGGGCTTAGCCTCGGCGATCCCTAGTTCCAAGCATTTCTTGGTAACATCGGAAAGATGCTTGGCTTTCTCCGAAACTTCACCGCAGAAGGCGGTGCGGGCGGAGTCGCCGTTGAAACCCTTGTAGTTCACGCCCATGTCGAAGCTGACGATGTCCCCTTCTTTAAGGATGATGTCCTTGGAGGGGAAGCCGTGAATCACGGTTTCGTTGACAGAGCAGCAGATAGCGAAAGGATACCCGGCATAGCCGAGGAAGTTGGGCTTCACGCCCATGTCCTTGCACATCTTTCTGGCAAGCTCGTCGAAAAATATGGTGGGAACGCCGGGACGCACATTCGCCACCAGTTCGTCAAGAATGGTGGCCGTCATTCCGTTGGCCACGCGCATGAGTTCGATCTCATGCTCGTTCTTGATAAAAATGCCCCGAAACTTTTTCATGCTTTTTAGCCTTTGTTAGCCTTACCCATGAGGGAACCATACTGCTGGGAGATGAGGTGGGATTCCACCTGACCCATGAAGTCGATAGCCACGCCCACGAGGATGAGCAGGCTGGTGCCGCCGAAGTAGAACGGCACGTTGAACTGGGCGATCAGCAGCATCGGCAGCACAGAGATGACGGAGATGTAGATGCCGCCCCAGAAGGTAAGACGAGTAAGCACATGGTCGATGTATTCACGGGTCTTGTCGCCGGGGCGGATGCCCGGGACGAAGCCGCCGGCCTTCTTCAGGTTCTCAGCGATATCCTTCGGTTCGAAGATGATAGCGGTATAGAAGAAGCAGAAGAAGAAGATCAGAGCCACGAACACCACGTTGTACACGATGGACGTGGGCTGGAACCATGCCACTACCTGCTGCAGCCAGTCGATGGTGGAGAAGCCGGCCACAGTCGCGGGGAAGAGCAGAAGGCTCTGGGCGAAGATGGGCGGGATAACACCAGCGGTGTTGATGCGCAGAGGCAGGTGGGTGGTCTGGCCGCCATACATCTTGCGGCCGATCTGACGCTTGGCGTACTGGATGGGGATCCTTCGCTGAGCACGCTCAACGAAGACGATGCCTACCAGGACTGCCAGCATCATTATCAGGATAAAGATCGCAAACAGCACGTTCATGTCGCCGGCCTTGATGAGCTGGTACGAGCGCAGGAGAGCGCTGGGGATACCGACCACGATACCGGAGAAGATGATGAGCGAAATGCCGTTGCCAATACCCTTGGCAGTGATCTGCTCGCCGAGCCACATGATGAGGATGGTACCGGCCGTCAGGGTGGCGATAGTCACCAGACGGAATTCCCAGCCGGGATTCATGACGACGGGAGCGCCTTCAGGGCTGGTCATGCCTTCGAGCATGGTGGCGATGCCGAGGCCCTGGATAAGGGTGATCGCGACAGTGAGATATCGCGTGTACTGTGTGATCTTACGTCTGCCCGCCTGTCCTTCTTCCTTGGCCATGCGCTTGATCTCGGGGCTCACCACCTGCAGGAGCTGCAGGATGATGGAGGCGGAGATGTAAGGCATGATACCAAGAGCGAAAACGGAGACGTTGCTCAGGCCGCCGCCGGAGAACATATCGAGCAGTGCGAAGACGGAACCCTGCATGCTGGCGAAAAAGTGAGACAGCGCGCCTGCATCAATGCCAGGCACTGGCACATGGACCCCCACCCTGTACATGCACAGGATGAGGATGGTCCATGCCAGCTTTTTACGCAGCTCAGGCATTTGCGCCATTTTGTCCGCGCCGTTCGCCACGTCTTATTCCTCGTTTGCAGCAGGTTCTTCGTCAGCGAGGAGTTCCTTCACTTCGCCGCCGGCGGCAAGGATCTTGGCCTTGGCGGAAGCGGAGAAGCGGAAAGCTTCGATGCTGACGGGGCGGGTCACTTCGCCTTCGCCAAGGATCTTGACGAGAGCGCTGTTGACCAGACCGCGAGCGTAGATGTCTTCGAGGGTGATTTCCTTCTGGTCGGGGAAAGCGGCCAGGAGGCGATCGAGGTTAATGACTTCGTAGGTCACCTTGAACAAAGCGTTCTTGAAGCCACGCTTGGGGAGACGGCGCTGCAGGGGCATCTGGCCGCCTTCGAAACCGGGACGGACACCGCCGCCGGAACGGGCGTTCTGGCCCTTGTGGCCCTTGCCGGAGGTGCCGCCGAGGCCGGAGCCGGCGCCACGGCCGACGCGCTTGCGGCCCTTGCGTTCTTCAGGGAAAGGATACAGATCGTTAAGTCTCATTATGCAACGACCTCCACCAGGTGGGAAACGCTGGCGATCATGCCGCGGACGGCGGCGTTATCCTTAAGGGTCTTCACCTGCTCGCGACGGACCAGGCCCATGGCGTCCAGAACCTTCTTCTGGGCGGGGGTGGTGCCGATGCGGCTTCTGATGAGCTTCACCTTGATTTCAGACATGGTAATCTACCTTATAACCCCTTACTTGCGGGGGGCTTCCAGTTTCTTACCGCGCACTTCGGAAACTTCCTCAGCGCTGCGCAGGGAGGTCAGGCCAGCCACGGCGGCGCGAAGAACGTTGTGCGGGTTGTTGGTGCCAATGGCCTTGGCGAGAACGTCGGTCACACCGGCGGCTTCCATGACGGCGCGGACGGCGCCGCCAGCGATGATGCCGGTACCGCGGGAAGCGGGCTTCATAAGCACGCGACCGGCGCCGAAGCGGCCAAGCACTTCATAAGGCAGGGTGCCTTCCACCAGGGGGACATGAACCATGGTCTTGCGGGCGCGTTCGGTAGCCTTGCGAAGAGCTTCAGGAACTTCCTGAGCCTTGCCGAGGCCGAAGCCAACGTTGCCCTTGCCGTCGCCAACGACGATGAGGGCGCTGAAGCTGAAACGACGGCCACCCTTCACGACCTTGGCAACACGGTTCAGACTAACAATCTTTTCAATGTAGCCGGAATCCTGCTGCATCTGCTGCTGTTCCATATTTTACCTGCTCTTGCGACTAGAATTCGAGGCCGCCTTCACGGGCGCCTTCGGCAACAGCCTTCACGCGACCATGATAGAGGTAGCCGTTACGATCGAAGACAACCTTGCGGATGCCCTTTTCCAGAGCCAGGCGGGCAATTTCCTTACCCACGAGTTCTGCACCAGCCTTGTTGCAGGCAGCCTTCTCGCCGCCCTTGGAAAGAGCGAGGGTAGAAGTGGCAACCAGAGTAGCGCCAGCGGTGTCATCCACCACCTGAGCGTACATGTGCAGGTTGGAACGGAACACAACCAGACGAGGTCTCTCGACAGTGCCGGAGATCTTCTTGCGGATATGCACCTTACGGCGCTTGCGGCTTTCGTTCTTAGAAAGAATCATGGCCGTTACCCCTATTTACCCTTGCCGCCGGACTTACCGGCCTTGCGGCGGATAATTTCGTTATCATACTTGATGCCCTTGCCCTTGTAGGGTTCAGGCTTACGCACGCGGCGGATGCGGGCAGCGTATTCACCGACCAGTTCCTTATCGATACCGGAAATGGTGAGCTTGTTGCCTTCAGCCTTAGCTTCCAGACCCTTGGGAAGTTCGATCAGCACGGGATGGGAGAAACCGACGGAAAGGTCAACGATGTTGCCCTTCACGGCCACCTTGAAGCCCACGCCAATGACTTCGAGAGTCTTGGAGAAACCCTTGCTCACGCCTTCGACGCAGTTGGCGACGAGGGTACGGCGGAGGCCGTGCTGAGCGTTGCTCTCACGAGAGTCGTCCTTACGAGTGATGGTCAGGAGACCTTCGGTGAGCTCGTAGTTGAGGAGGCTGCTCATGGGAGTCTGGAGGGTTCCCTTGGGGCCCTTCACTTCGACCATATCTTCACCCAGCTTAACTTCCACACCCTTGGGAAGCACGATGGGCTGTTTACCAATTCTCGACATTTTATTCTACCTTGGCTGGATGTCAGCGACTTACGCCGCGATTACCAGACTTCGCAAAGAAGTTCGCCGCCAGTCTTGTCGGCCTGAGCGGTCATGCCGTCCAGGACGCCACGAGAGGTGGACAGGATGCAGATGCCGAGACCATTCTGGACGCGGGGAATCTGATGAGCGCCCACATAGACACGGCGACCAGGCTTGCTGATGCGCTTGAGGCCGGTGATAGCAGGGCGGCCCTTCACATACTTCAGCGCAATGGTGATGTTACGTTCGTCGACGGTAACATCTTCCACATAGCCTTCCTGCTTGAGGATGGTCGCCATGGCTTCCTTCATCTTCGAGCGCGGCACACTCACTTCCTTGTGGAGGGCCAGGTGTGCGTTGCGGATACGCGTGAGCATATCGGCAATAGGATCGGTCAACATGGTATAACTCCTGAATGTTGCTGGATTACCAGCTGGATTTGCGGACGCCGGGCAGTTCGCCGTTCAGCGCCTTTTTGCGGAAGCAGATACGGCACAGGCCGAACTGACGCATGAAAGCATGGGGACGACCGCACACGGGGCAGCGATTGTAAGCGCGAACAGCAAACTTGGGCTTGCGGGCGGCCTTAACTTTGAGAGAAGTACGAGCCATTGTTCACTCCTTACTTGCGGAAGGGCATGCCGAGCTGTTCGAGCATCAGCTTGCTTTCCTTATCGGTGGTGGCGGTGGTCACGATGGTGATGTTCATGCCCACGGGGTTGTCCACACGGTCAGCTTCCATTTCGGGGAAGATGGTGTGTTCCTTGATACCGAGGGTGAAGTTGCCACGACCATCGAAGCCACGATCCGGGATGCCGCGGAAGTCGCGGACGCGGGGCATGGCGAAGTTCATGAGCTTGTCCAGGAAGTCCCACATGGCGTCCTTGCGGAGGGTGACGCGCACGCCGATGGGCATGCCTTCACGCAGCTTGAACGCAGCGATGGACTTCTTGGCGCGGGTGACCACAGCCTTCTGGCCAGCGATAGCGGACAGGTCGGCCACGCATTCTTCAATCAGCTTCTGGTTCTGGTTGGCAGAACCAAGACCGATATTCAGGGAGATCTTCTCGATTCCAGGAATCTGCATGGAGGACTTGTAAGCGAACTCCTTCTGCAGAGCAGGAACCACCTTCTCGCGATATATCGTTTCAAGACGGGTCATCGTCATTCACCTTTTAGATGGTTTCGTTGCACTTCTTGCAGAAACGCACTTTCTTGCCGTCTTCGGCGGCACGGTAACCAACGCGGGTGGGCTTGGCGCAGTGAGGGCAAACCACCATCAGGTTGGAAACGTGGATGGGCATTTCCTTCTCGACGATGCCGCCGGGTTCGCGCTTGTAGGGGTTGGGGCGCACGTTGCGCTTCACAACGTTCACCTTTTCAACCAGCACGCGGTCGGACTTGCGCACGATCTTGAGGACCTTGCCGATCTTGCCTTCGTCCTTACCGGCGATCACCATCACCTTGTCGTCTTTGCGAATACGGAACTGTTTCATTACCGTAGCTCCTTACAGCACTTCAGGGGCAAGGGACACGATCTTCATGAAGCCGCGGGCGCGAAGTTCGCGGGCCACGGGTCCGAAGATACGGGTACCGATGGGTTCACCCTGCTTGCTCAGAAGCACGGCGCCGTTCGTATCGAACTTGATGTAGGAACCGTCGGCACGGCGCACTTCCTTGGCGGTACGCACGATAACGGCTTCCATGACATCGCCCTTCTTCACCTTGGCGTGGGGGATGGCGTCCTTCACGGACACCATGATCACATCGCCCACCGTGGCATAGCGACGGTGAGAGCCGCCCAGCACCTTGATGCAGGCCACTTCCTTGGCGCCGGAGTTGTCGGCAACCAGAAGTCTGGATTCTACCTGGATCATTGTGTTTCCTTTTAGTCAGCCCGGATGGGACTAGACGGCCTTTTCAAGCACGGCAACCAGGTGCCAGCGCTTGTTCCGGCTCATGGGCCGGTATTCCACGATTTTAACCTTATCGCCGATGCCGCACTCGTTCATGGGATCGTGGGCGGTGAACTTCTTACGCCGACGAATGTACTTCTTGAGCAGCGGATGCTGAACCAGAGTTTCAACGAGCACCACGATGGTCTTGTCGCACTTGTCGCTGACCACGGTACCGACGAGCGTTCTGCCGTTGCGCTGTTCGATTGCGCTGTTCATATCCGCTCCTACTTATTCGCGGCGGCGGCGAGAGCCGTCAGCACGCGGGCAATGTCTTTCTTGGTGGCGGGAATGGACGCCGTCTTTTCCAACTGAGCAGTGGCATGCTGGAAGCGCAGGTTGAAGAGTTCCTGGCGCAGTTCGGTCAGCTTAGCCTGGAGCTGCTCGACGCTCATTTCACGCAGTTCCTTCATTTTCATGCGAAGGCTCCTTCTCTCACCACGATCACGGTCTTCACAGGCAGCTTATGGGCGGCCAGAGTGAGGGCGCGCTTGGCGAGTTCCAGATCGACACCCTTGATTTCATAGAGCACGCGGCCGGGCTTGACCGGTGCACACCAGCCCACAGGAGCACCCTTACCGGAACCCTGACGAGTAGCCAGAGGCTTAGCGGTGACAGGATGGTCGGGGAACACGCGGATCCAAACCTTACCGCCGCGGCGGATGTGGCGCATCATGGCGATACGAGCGGCTTCGATCTGCTGGCTGGAAAGCTTGCCATGTTCAACAGCCTTCAGGCCAATTTCACCGAAAGCGATGGTAGCACCGCGGTTGGCCGGGCCACGCAGGCGGCCTTTCTGCCACTTGCGGAATTTGATTCTCTTAGGAGCAAGCATTACTGATTAACCTCGTTGTCAAGGATTTCACCCTTGTAAACCCACGCCTTGATGCCGATGAGGCCATAGGTGGTGTGAGCTTCGGCAAAACCGTAGTCGATGTCGGCACGCAGGGTCTGCAGCGGCACGCGGCCGTCGCGGTACCATTCGGAGCGGGCGATTTCGGCACCGGCAAGGCGGCCAGCGCAGGAAATCTTGATGCCCTCGGCGCCGAACTTGCGGGCCATCTGCACGGTGCGCTTCATAGCGCGGCGGAAGGCGACGCGGCGTTCGAGCTGCGTGGCGATGTTTTCAGCAACGAGCTGAGCTTCAATTTCGGGGCGGCGGATTTCATTCACTTCGAGAGCGAATTCGCGGCCGAACTTCTTCTTGAGGTCAGCGCGGAGCTTTTCGATCTCAGCACCCTTGCGGCCGATGACGATGCCGGGGCGGGCGGTGGAGAGAATGAGGCGGATGCGGCCGCCGAAACGTTCGATCTCGATCTTGGCAACACCGGCGCTGTAAAGAAGCTTCTTCACATAGGTGCGGATGTTGTGGTCTTCAAACACGAAGGAAGCGTATTCCTTCTTGCTGAACCAGCGAGACTGCCAATTCTTATTGTATCCGAGGCGGAAGCCGTAAGGATGTACTTTCTGACCCATAGCCTTATTCCTGTCCTTCCGCGAGAATCACGGTGATGTGGCTGGTGCGCTTGCGGATGTGCATAGCACGGCCCTGAGAACGGGGCATAAAACGCTTCCAGGTGGGACCTTCGTTCACCACAACGTCCTTGACGTACATGGAGTCCACATCGATGCCAGGGAACTGGGAGGCGTTGGCCAGAGCCGAACGCACCACGCCATAGAGGACACCGGCGGGCTTGTTGGGCGTGAACTTGAGCTGGTTCAGGGCATCTTCCACAGGAAGACCCTTGATGTTCTGGGCAACCAGACGGGTCTTGCGGGGAGAAACGCGCTGAAACTTGCAGATAGCTTTAGATTCCATGAACGTTACTCGCTATTTTTTGCCCGCTTTAGTCTTCTTGTCAGCAGCGTGGCCGTGGAACGTACGGGTGGGCGCAAATTCGCCCATCTTGTGGCCGACCATGTTTTCCGTGACGAAGACGGGGATGAACTTCTTGCCGTTATGCACGGCGAAGGTCAGACCAACCATTTCAGGCAGGATCATGGAACGGCGGGACCAGGTCTTGATGACCTTGTGGTCGTTGCTGGAAACAGCCGCTTCCACCTTCTTCATGAGGCTGCCGTCCACAAAGGGACCTTTCTTGAGAGATCTAGGCATGTCCGGCTCCTCTTACTTCTTGCCGCGGGCCTTGATGATGAGGCGGCTGGAAGGCTTCTTCTTGGCACGAGTCTTGTAACCCTTGGTCGGGATACCCCAGGGAGTGACGGGATGACGACCGCCAGAGCTGCGGCCTTCACCACCACCGAGGGGATGGTCGACGGGGTTCATGGCGACGCCGCGGACCTTGGGACGGCGGTTCAGCCAGCGATTGCGGCCGGCCTTGCCAAGGCTGATGTTTTCGTGCTGCACGTTGCCGACCTGACCGACGGTGGCGATGCAGGCGGCGAGCACCTTGCGAACTTCACCGGAGGGGAGGCGGAGGATGACGTACTTGCCGTCCTTACCAACGAGCTGAGCGTAGGTACCGGCGGCGCGGCACATCTGGCCGCCACGGCCAGGATGCATTTCGATGTTGTGCACGTTGGTACCGACAGGGATGCGGCCGAGAGCGAGGGCGTTGCCGGGCTTGATGTCGGCCTTGTCGCCAGCTTCGATCATGTCGCCCTGCTGGATGCCAACGGGAGCGAGGATGTAGCGCTTTTCGCCGTCAGCGTAGCTGAGGAGGGCGATGCGGGCGGTACGGTTAGGATCGTATTCGATTTCAGCGACGCGGGCGGCGATGCCCATCTTGTCGCGCTTGAAGTCGATGATACGATAGAGGCGCTTGTGGCCACCGCCGCGGCGGCGGCTGGTGACGCGACCGTTATTGTTACGGCCGGCCTTTCTGGGGAGACCTTCGGTAAGAGACTTTTCCGGAGTAGATCTGGTGATCTCAGCGAAATCGGAGACAGTCTGGAAACGACGGCCAGCAGAAGTCGGCTTCATCTTGAGAACTGCCATTGCTTAGACTCCCTCGAAGAACTCGATCTTGTTGTCAGCGGCGAGGGTGACATAAGCCTTGCGGTAGCCGGCGATGCGACCCTTCACGCGGCCCTGGCGCACGCGGGGGCGAGGCTTGACCGTGATGACATTGACATTGGTGACCTTGACCTTGAAGGCTTCTTCCACTGCCTTACCGATCTCGATCTTGTTGGCCTTGGGAGCGACGAAGAAGGCGTACACGTTGCTTTCGCGAAGCTCGGTAGCCTTTTCGGTCACCACAGGCCGAAGAAGAATTTTAGTGTAATCCATGTCCATTCCTTTCAAGGCGAGTGACTTACTTCAGTCTCTCTTCGAGATGAGCCAGAGCGCCTTCGAGAACCACGAGCTGCTTGCAGTTGAGCACGTCGTACACGGTGACAGCGTCGGGAGTGACGAGGGTGACGCCAGGAAGGTTGCGAGAGGCGAGAGCGAGAGTAGCGTTCACGCCGTTTTCTTCAACGGGAGCCACGACGAGGGCCTTGGTGAGGCCGAGGGTCTTGGCAACGCCGGCGAAGAGCTTGGTCTTGGCTTCGGCGATCTCGATGTTCTTCACGATCATGAGGCCGTCGGCCACACGAGAGGAAAGAGCCATGCGAAGGGCCAGAGCGCGAACCTTCTTGTTGACCTTGAAGCTGTAATCGCGGGGCTGGGGTCCGAAGATGATCGCGCCGCCACGCATGATGGGGGAGCGGTTGGAACCCTGACGCGCATTACCAGTACCCTTCTGCTTGAAGGGCTTTCTGCCGCCGCCAGACACATAAGCGCGGGTCTTGGCAGCGTGAGTGCCGGCACGGAGAGCGTTGCGATAAGCACGAACCACGAGGTTCAGAATCTCAGGCCGAACTTCGACTTCAAACACTTCAGGAGCGAGGGTGACTTCACCGGCTTCCTGCATGTTCTGATCGTAAACTTTCATAAGAGCCATTGTTTCTTCTCCTCAGGAACTACTGCTTGCGCACGAGCACGAGGCCGTTCTTAGGACCGGGCACGGCACCCTTGATGAGGATGACGTTATCTTCGGCGCGGACTTCCACGATCTTCAGGCCCTGCTGGGTGACGCGCTCGGCGCCCCACTGACCAGCCATCTTCTTGCCCTTGAACACGTGACCGGGGAAGGTGTTGTTACCGATGGAACCACCGGAACGATGCACCTTTTCGTCGCCATGGCCATCGTCCATACCATGGAAGTTCCAGCGGCGCATAACGCCCTGATAACCCTTACCGATGCTGGTACCGGTGACCTTCACCTTGTCGCCGGCGGCGAACATTTCGGCGGTGAGGACAGCGCCAGCTTCAACAGTGGCGGCTTCGGCGAGGCGAAGTTCGCGCACTTCGCGGCAGGCGGCGACGCCGGCCTTGGCGAAGTGACCCTTCATAGCCTTGGTCACCTTCTTGTCAGCCACTTCTTCAAAAGCGATCTGAAGAGCATTGTAGCCGTCGTTTTCCACCGTCTTGACCTGGGTCACGGGGCAGGGGCCTGCCTTGACCACAGTGACGGCAACAGCGGTGCCGTCATCGGCGAAAATACGGGTCATGCCCAGCTTTCGTCCAATAATACCCATTTTCTCAGACATGACGCCCCTCTCTTAGAGCTTAATTTCCACATCCACGCCGGCGGGCAGGGAAAGCTTGCCCAGAGCGTCCACGGTCTGCTGCGTGGGGTCGAGGATGTCCATAAGGCGTTTGTGAACTCTCATCTCGAACTGTTCACGGGACTTCTTGTCCACGTGGACCGAGCGCTGAATCGTGTACTTGTGAATGTTGGTGGGCAGAGGAATAGGCCCAGCCACACCCGCGCCAGTATTGCGCGCAGTGTCCACGATTTCCGCCACAGCCTTGTCGAGGATACGGTAATCGTAAGCCTTAAGCTTGATACGGATACGATCACTGCCAACAGTCGTCATTGCGAATCTCCATTTTCTGGCAAACCCGCTCCGGCTGATCCCAAGAGGCAAATTTCAGCCGGAGAATCCACCGCCCGAATGGGCGGCTGAGCGGTTTCAGGCTCCGCTCATTTCATGAAGCGCGTCTCGTTTCGCTCACCTTGCGCCGCGAAACGCGTTCTCTTTCCTAAGACCTAACGTCAGGGTGACTTAAAACGAAAAAGCGTCTTTGAACTGTTTCAAAGGCGCTCGGCTTCATAGAGGAAATATGTGGGAGGAGTAGAGGAGTCAGAGACCGGGATCGGTAACCGCTCGTGCCCGCATATGATCTTCATGAAGCCGTCCTGGTCACCAACCTGACCTGTTCGGAATTGCTTCCGTCAAACAGGTGGTCCCGCAGGGGCCAACACATACCCGACTCGTCGGCAAACCCGACTATCGGAGAAACCCGGCAGCCCGCGAAGTCCTCGGACCGCCTTGGTTTGACATCTTCGGCATGTGATGACGCCTGCAAATGTCAAAACCCTGATAACACTATTCAGAGTACAGCAGGACAGATTCAACCTGTCCTCCCTCTTTTCGAGGGGTGCCTCACTCGAGGCAGGTGTATATGTACGTTAGAGGGGCCTTTTAGTCAAGTTTTTTCTGCCGGATTTTCACTTTTTTCCGAACTTTTTTCGCCTTTTGAAAAGTCCTGAGAAATTAAATGGTTATGTCGTATTATTGTAGGGAGTTGCAGCAGGAAAAACCCTCGCGCCGCCCTCCCCTCTCCGTGCGAAAACGAAAACCTTGTTTTGCGGAAACGAAAATTCTGGACAGCCCGCCTCTCATCAACTGAAAAGCTCCCCGCAGAGCCTTACTCTTCCGGCGTCATCCTGCTCAGCCCTGAAACTTTCCTCCGATAAATATTCCCCTATTACCTTAATAATATTAAAGGAATAGAAAAAGCCCCGCCAGAAGTCCTCCGGCAGGGCTTTTTACCTTCTATCCGAGAAACGCCGTCCTCAGCGACTGTTCCACCGAAGGCTCCTCTTCTTCCATAAGGCCGCGATCGGGCCAGTAGAGTTCGTAGTACGCGGTCTCGGCCTCGGAATCGCCGATGAGGAAGAGCTCGTCGCCCTCATGGAATTCACGTTTCGGGTCCGGGTTCACGAGCATATCGCCTTCCACAGTCTTCACCGCAACGACGTTGCATCGCGTGTGCTTACGGATGCCGCTGTTGATGAGCGTCTTGCCTGCCAGTTCGGCACCGGCGTCGGCACGGAAGATGTTCAGACCTTCGTTGAGCATGAACACACGCCCCGGCTCCAGCAGGTTGATGATGCGCGTAGATACCAGGGAGGCCAGGGAAAGCACGAGGTTGGCGCCGGCGGCGTGGAGAACATGCACGTTGCGGTCGAGGTTGGAACGGCTGATGATCTGCACATCCGGGCGCAGACGGCGGCAGTAGATGGTCAGATAGGTATTGATATCATCGTCATGCGTAGTGATGATGATGGACGGGGCAGTCCTGATGCCGGCCCTTTCCAGCGTGGCCAGATCGGCGGCGTCGCCCACCTGCACTCGTATGCCCGGCAGTTTAGGCGCAACGTTCTGCTTATCCACGACGACGACATCGAGGCCGCGGTCCTTGAGCGCGAGGGCTGCCGCAGTACCTACGCGGCCTGCGCCCAGAACAAGCACCGGGCCAGGAGCTTCGTCAGCGGGTATCTCGCGGCCGAGTGCGGCGGAAAAGGCCTCGATCTGCTCACGGGTACCGGCCAGGACCATGACCATATGATCTTCCAGTTCCGTCGAAGGCAGGGGGTTCTTGAACTCGCCATGGTCCCAGAGGCCCACGACGTTGATGCCGAGCCTGCCGCGCAGATCGCATTCCCTGATGGTGAGGCCGCCCAGCGTCGTCTGCTTCACAGAGGTCTCAGCGATGACCAGCGGGCCGAAGGAGGCGAGCTGGCTCACGTTCAGGCGGCCGGTGACCACGCGCCGGGTGAGCGAATGTCCCAGAGCCTTGCGGAACTGGAACACGCGGGTACAGCCTGCGAGCTTGAGGATGTCGATGGACTCGTCCTTCTCGGCACGGGCCACCATAGGCACCTCGCCCGCGTATTCACGCAGAGAGAAGGCCACGTTGGTGTTGCGCACGTCGTTGTCGAGGGCGACCACCATACGGGCGGATTCCGCACGGAGCTTGCGGTACACGTCGGAATCGTCGTAGTCGCCCACGATGGCATGGACGCCCTGATCCATGAGGTCCAGCGCCTGCTGGGTGTTGGAGCAGAGCATGACGTTGTAGAAGCCGTAGCGGGTGAGCACCTGCGCAAGGTTGCGCGTGATGGGGCTGTCGCCCACGAGGATGACGTGCTTCTTCACCCCGGCGGGCACGCTGTGCTGGACTTCCTTCTTCTTCTGCGACTCCAGCCACGGATTATAGACGAACTGGATGAAGGTGGAGGGAAGCACGATGAGCAGGCTCACGATGCCTGTGAGCAGGACGACGATGGAAAAAAGCATGCCCAGGTCGGAGCGGAAGGTGATGTCGCCGAAGCCCAGCGTGGACATGACGGTGAGCGTCCAGTACAGGCCTGTTATCCAGGAGTACTCGCGCCCTTCATAGAGCATGATGAAATGGAACAGCACGCTGAACAGGGCTATCACGACCGCGAGCATGATCAGGAAGCGCATGAAGTAGCCGGCATTGCGCCGGGTACCGCGTTCCGACTGGCTCATGGAAAGGTGGCTCGATATTGCTTTCATGGCGTTTATTATGCTCCTCCATCCAAAAGTGCGCAAGTGCCCTCCATAAAAATGAAAAGGACCTCTGTTCCGAGCCCATCTGAGACGCGTTTTCCGCCCCACCCTGCCCTGGGTACGCAAAGAGACGCCCCCCCCCCGGGGGGGGGCCCCCTCCCTTCATTCGGGGGGG
>JAZQMJ010000224.1:0-3107 GCA_045543435.1 Mailhella sp. | reverse complement strand
AGGCTGGCACGGATGTCAGTGCCGTCGAAGCGGCTCAGTTCCTGCATGAAGGCGAGTTCGTTCTCAAGGCAGGCTTCAAGGAAGGGGGAAACGGGAGACTTGCCGCAGCTCTGCTGCATATAAATGTTCTCGTCCTCCATGAGGAGGTCGAGCAGGTAGGCGGAAAGGTCGTCGGACTTGGCGAAGAGAGCGGCCGCTAAGTCGCACCACGCGTCCACGGTGGAGCGGGCGTCGGCAGGATCGGCATCGAGCAGTTTTCCGAGACGGGAGAGGACGGGGTCGCTGAGCAGGCTGCGGAAGACCACGAGACTGCGGAGCTGGAGGCTGGCTGAGGGCATGGGCGTATCCCCTTGGAAAGATTTTGGCGGAGTATAGAACAGCGTCGCGGCCTGCGCAAGTACCTCAGTTCCCGCCTTTTCTCATGCTGGGGCTTGCGGCCCGGGCCTTGCTGTGGCAAAAGCAGGATATCACTGCATAACGAGGAGAGTGAGCATGAAGATAGTCGTTCTGGACGGATATTCCCTTGAACTTGGCAACGGTTCCCCCTGGGAGCCCCTGAGCGAATTCGCCCAGTGGGAATACTGGGAGCGTACCCCCGCTGAAAAGACTGTGGAGCGCGCCGCCGGTGCGGATATCCTCATCACCAACAAGGTCGTCATCGGCGAGAAGGAACTGGCCCAGCTTCCTAACGTGAAGCTCATCGCCGTGACCGCCGCCGGCACCAATATCGTGGACCACGAAGCCGCCGGCAAGCGCGGCATCCCCGTGTGCAACACTCCGGCCTACGGAACGGACTCCGTGGCCCAGCACGTTTTCGCGCTCATCCTTGAGCTCTGCCGCCGCACCAGTCTGCACCATGCCAGCGTGGTGGACGGCGAATGGAACCGCCGCGGCGATTTCTGCTACTGGCTCAAGCCCCAGATGGAGCTCACCGGCAAGACCCTCGGCATCTTCGGCTTCGGCAACCTCGGCCAGCGCGTGGCTGAGATAGGCCATGCCTTCAAGATGAACGTCATCGCCTGCGCCCGCCGCCCCATGGACAAGCCCGGCTACGAGCCCTTCGAGTTCGTCTCCAAGGAAGAGCTTTTCCGCCGTTCCGACGTTATCTCCCTGCACTGCCCGCTTACGGACGAGACCCGCGGCCTCGTCTGCGCTGAGACCCTCGCCATGATGAAGCCCGGCGGCCTGCTCATCAACACTTCCCGCGGCCCTGTGGCGAACAGCCGCGATACGGCCGAAGCCCTGAAGAGCGGCCATCTCGCCGGTTTCGGCGTGGACGTGCTGGAGCAGGAACCCCCGGCGCAGGACGACCCCCTGCTCACCGCTCCCAACACCATCATCACGCCCCACATCGCCTGGGCTACTGACGGCGCACGCGGCAATATCGTGAAGATAACGCTGGCGAACATCGACGCATGGCGCAAGGGCGAACCGCAGAACGTGGTGAACAAGGCGTTCCTGAAGTAAGCGCATACGCACACAGCATGAAATAAGGGAGAGGCCCAGGCTTCTCCCTTTTTCTGTACGAAAAAGCCGCCCGCAGTCCGAAGACCGGGGCGGCTTTAGTGTCAGGTGCTCGAGGGATTAGTCCTCTTCGTCGTCGCCTTCATCGAACACGGCGTCGGCCACGAAGTCGAAGGCGATGCGTTCGATGGGGGATTCGGCTTCGAAGGAGAGCAGGTCGGCGAGGAAGGATTCGGAGATCTCCTTGTCCTGTTCCTTAGCGGCAACGATGAGCTCGTTCATGCGGTCGGTGTAGGCGGTGATGAGGCGGAACACTTCGGCCACCACGGGATTGGAGGGAGTATCCTCACAGGATTCACAGCCGCCGCAGCTGCTGTGTTCTTCTTCCATGGAATCGTCGTAGGCGTCCAGAGCGGCGTTGACTTCGAGCTCGGAGATGGCGGCGAATTCGGGCAGGGTCTTTACGGATTTCATTCGTTTTACCTTTCTTGAGGTTGAGCCTGAAAGTCAGGCGTTATCGTTCGGAGTTGAGCAGTTTTACGGGATAGAGCAGCTCCACCATGCGCTTATGGGGTATCTTGGCCTGCCTTAGGGCAAGGTGGAGGTCTGTGACAGTGTAGATATCACGCAGGACGACGGGTTGTGAAGCCCCTTCCCCCTCTGGGAATACGGCCAGCAGAGGGATACTCGCACTGCCCAGCGCCTTGAGAAGCTGGTCATGGTCGCCGTTCTTCTGCGTCATGTCCACGCGTACGGCCTTCACGGAATACTGGTCGAGTATGGGCAGGAGATTGGGGGCGGCCAGGGTGGTACGCTCCAGCACCTTGCAGGTGGGGCACCAGTCTGCCGTGAATTCAACTATCATGGCTTCCTTGCCGAGGGCGGTGCGGAATTCCTTCTCGCTGAAGGCGACCCAGGGGACGCTGTCCTGCTGGGCAGGCAGGAAGGCCCAGAAGGTACTCAGGGCGATGGCGCCCACGCCGAAGGAACCGAGGAACATGCGTCGGGTGATGGAGCCGCGCAGGCTTCCCCATCGCCCCCATACCCATGCGGCGGAGGCGGCGATGAGCAGAGTGATGAGCGTTTTCACATGCAGGTCGGCCGGGAGCAGGGAGAAGAGGTAGATGGCCGTTCCCATGAGCAGGAGGCCGAGCACGCGCTCAAGGGCGCTGAGCCATGAGCCGGGGCGGGGCACGAAGCGGACCAGCCCGGGGAAGCAGGCTATGGCCATGTAGGGCAGGGCCATGCCTACGCCGGTGGAGATGAAAACAGTCATGAGCACGGGCAGGGGCTTGGTCATGCCCCAGGCCAGCACGCCGCCGAGGAGCGGGCCGCTGCAGGGCGTGGCGAGCAGGGTGGTGAACATGCCTGTGCTGAAAGCCTGCATGCGCGGCGAGCCGCCCTGATGGGGCTGGAGGTCGAGCACCGGGAGGTGGAAGACATCGAACATCGAGAGCGCCATGCAGAAGACGATGAGCAGCATGAAGAAGATGACTTCCGCACTCTGGAAGAGCTGGCCCCAGAGCAGGCCGGTGAGGCCGGAAAGCACGGCTACCAGGGCGAACCATACGATAACGCCGCCCGCGAAGAAGACAGTGTGTTCGCGGATCTGGCGGCGGCGCTCCTGAGGCGGGCAGTCCATG
>JAZQMJ010000223.1:0-3542 GCA_045543435.1 Mailhella sp. | reverse complement strand
CCGTGAACACCACCGCCGGCACCGCCTCTGAAATGACCCGCTTCTGCGTCATCACCGACACCTCCCGCAAGGTGAAGATGGCCATCGTGGACTGGCGCTGCACCCCCGGCGTCGCCATCGACGACCCCGACCTCATGATGGGCATGCCCGCCGGCCTCACCGCCGCCACCGGCATGGACGCCCTCACCCACGCCGTGGAAGCCTATGTTTCCATCGCCGCCACGCCCATGACTGACGCCTGCGCCGAAAAGGCCATCGAATACATCGCCCGCTTCCTGCGCCGCGCCGTGGCCAACGGCAACGACAAGGAAGCCCGCGAAGGCATGTGCTACGCCCAGTACCTTGCCGGCATGGCCTTCAACAACGCCAGCCTCGGCCACGTCCACGCCATGGCCCACCAGCTCGGCGGCTTCTACGACCTGCCCCACGGCTTCTGCAACGCCATCCTCCTGCCCCATGTGTGCGAATACAACCTCATCGGCGCCCGCCGCCGCTTCCGCCGCATCGCCCGCCTGCTCGGTGAGAACGTCGATGGCCTGAGCCTCGACGATGCCGCCCTCGCCGCCGTGAAGGCCATCAAGCGCCTCTCCGCCGACGTCGATATCCCCAGCGGCATCAAGGCCCTCGGCGATATGTTCGGCAAGAAGGTGAGCATGGACGACATCCCCACCATGGTCTCCAACGCCCAGAAGGACGCCTGCGGCCTCACCAACCCCCGCAAGATGAGCGATGCCGCCGTCACCGCCATCTACTGCAACGCCTGGTAAGAAAACTTTCCGGGCATCGGTCTCCCCGGTGCCCGGGCTCCTTGGGAACGGAGAGCAGGACAGCCGTTTCCGAGGTCTGATCTAGGGACCGGTTATTCCGGGAAAGAGCCCTTCGTTCGAGGGGCTCTTTTTTGTCCTGCCTGCTTTTGGAGAAGGATGCCCGGATGGCGGGCTTCCGGCGCCGCCCTTCAGTCACGGAAAGTTTTCCGGGGCAGAAAGCGTGAGCGTTTTTCGCTGTCCTTGACCTTTTTTTTCAGGAAAGGTTAAGGTACGTTGAAACTGGACGATCCTGTCCTCAGCATTGCCATTGCCTCACCATATATTAAGGAGTGAACATGTTCCGTTTCCTCAGAGTCAACATGGCCACCAAGTCCTGCGTGTTCGAAGAGATCCCTGCCGAATACGCCGGCCTCGGCGGCCGCGGCCTGACCTCCACCATCGTGGCCCGTGAAGTCGATCCCACCTGCACCCCCCTCGGCCCGCACAACAAGCTGGTCTTCGCTCCCGGCCTGCTCGGCGCTACCAACAGCCCCAACGGCAACCGCATCTCCGTGGGCGGCAAGAGCCCCCTCACCGAAGGCATCAAGGAATCCAACTCCGGCGGCCAGCCCGGCGGCCATCTCGCCAAGCTCGGCATCATGGCCATCATCGTTGAAGAAATGGCTACCGAAGGCGAATGGTGGCAGCTCGAAGTCTCCAAGGACTCCGCCCGCCTCGTGCCTTCCCCTGTGGCCGGCCTGAACAACTTCGCCGCCGTTGAAAAGCTCATCGAGACCTACGGCGACAAGTGCAGCTACGTCACCATCGGCCGCGCCGGCGAATTCAAGCTCACCGCCGCCTCCATCGCCTTCACCGACCGCGAACTGCGCCCCATGCGCCACGCCGGCCGCGGCGGCTTGGGTGCCGTCATGGGCCCCAAGGGCCTCAAGGCCATCATCATCAACCCCGAGGGCGGCGAGAACCATCCTCTGGCCGATGAAGCCGCCTTCCGCGACGCCTCCAAGCGCTTCGCCAAGGCTCTGATGGATCATCCCGTCACCGGCAAGGGCCTTGCCGAATACGGCACTGCCGTTCTCGTGAACATCCTGCACGAAGCCGGCGGCCTGCCCACCCGCAACTTCACCTCCGGCCAGTTCGAAGGCCACGAAGCCGTTTCCGGCGAACGCATGAACGCCAACACCAAGGAACGCGGCGGCGAAGGCGCTGTGGCCCACGGCTGCATGAGCGGCTGCATCATCCGCTGCTCCGGCCTCTACCCCGACAAGAAGGGCAAGCTCATCAGCAAGTGGCCTGAATACGAGACCCTGTGGTGCTTCGGCCCCCACTGCGGCATCGACGACCTCGACCTCATCGCCCAGTATGACCGCATCTGCGACGACGCCGGTGTGGACACCATCGACGTCGGCGTGGCCATCGGCGTTGCTATGGCTGGCGGCGGCATCCCCAAGGGCGACGCCCAGGCCGTGCTCAAGGTCATGAACGAGATCAGCGAAGGCACTCCCCTCGGCCGCATCATCGGCTGCGGCACTGCCACCACCGGCCGCGTCTTCGGCGTGCGCCGCGTGCCCTGCGTCAAGGGCCAGAGCCTCCCCGCTTACGATCCTCGCGCCGTCAAGGGCGTGGGCGTGACCTATGCCACCACCCCCATGGGTGCTGACCACACTGCCGGCTACTCCGTTACCGCCAACATCCTCAGCTGCGGCGGCGTGGTCGATCCCCTCAAGAAGGAAGGCCAGATCGAGCTCTCCCGCAACCTGCAGATCGCTACCGCCTCTGTGGACTCCGTGGGCCTCTGCCTCTTCACCGCCTTCGCCATCCTCGACGTGGCCGACGCTCTGCCCGCCATCGTGGACATGCTGAACGCCAAGTTCGGCTGGCAGCTCACCGGCGACGACGTGGTCACCCTCGGCCAGCGCATCCTCTCCACTGAAGTGGACTTCAACCGCCGCGCCGGCATCACCGAAGCCGCCGACCGCCTGCCTGACTTCTTCCAGGATGAAGAACTTCCTCCCCACAACACCAAGTTCGACATCACCCACGAAGAACTGAAGACCACCTTCAACTGGATCAAGTAAACTGATCTGTGACGCCCGCGTTCGGAGCTTTCCGGGCGCGGGCTTTTTTCTGCCATGAGCGTACTCGTCAAACTCAGCACCACCCTGCGCGACTGCGTGCCCGGATACGACCCCGTTGCCGGCATGGAGGTCGATATCTCCGCGCACGGCGAACTTTCGGCCGAAGGGCTTGCCGCCGTCATCGGCATACCGCGCGCCGAGATAAAGATAGTCATGGTCAACGGGCGTCAGTCCGCGCTTTCCACCGCTGTGCGCGACGGCGACCGCGTGGCCTACTTCCCCGCTGTGGGCGGAGGCTAGGCCATGCTGGACGGATTGAAGTTAGACGCTTCGAATAAGCTCGATGTCGAGGCCCTTCGCCGCTTCCTCGCTCTGCATGAAGGAAGCTGTGAGGGGTCTTTTGTGCGTATCGGGGGAGTGAGGGCGCTGGCGAAGGAGCTGGGGCTTCCTGAGAGGGAAACCATGTGTGCCCTGCTGGATGCCGGATTCTGGCCGGAACGCTTCCGGCGCAGCCGTTCCGTTCTTTCTGCCGAAGGGCTGAAGCGACTGCTTCGCTCCCGCGTGTTCATCGCGGGATGCGGCGGGCTCGGCGGTCATGTGTCGGCTCTCCTTGCCCGTTCAGGCGTGGGAGCTTTCGTGCTCTGTGATCCGGACGTGTTCGACGAGAGCAACCTGAACCGCCAGATGTTCTGCACCGAAG
>JAZQMJ010000222.1:0-7382 GCA_045543435.1 Mailhella sp. | reverse complement strand
CTGGGTGATGTGTTCTTTCACGCCGCTGTCGACGAAGGCCTGGGCTTCGGCGGCCACGGCTTCGGCAGAGAGCTTGCCGAGCGTGCCGGGAAGCACATGTATCTTGTGGCCTCCGTGTTCGATGGCGCCGGTCTCGTGGGCATGGATGTGGCCGGAGTCGGCGCAGACCACGCCCTGATAGGGGCGCAGGGCCGCGTTGATGACTGTGAAGTTCGCCTGCGTGCCGCCGAGCAGGAAATGCACTTCGGCATCGGCGCCGCCAAGGTGGGAAAGTATCATCTGGCGGGCCTTTTCGCACCATTCGTCGAGGCCGTAGCCGCCGTAGCTGTTCCCGTTGGTCTCCTGGAGGGCGGCAAGGATGGCGGGGTGGGCGCCGTGATTATAGTCGTTGTTCCAGCGTATCATGGGGATATCCTGAATAAGTATCGGGTATGGGTCGGCGTGATTGTCGACATCCGGCATTAGACACGGAATATGGGGCTGTTTCAAGAACTTTCTTGAAACAGGAAGGGCGACACAGCCGAAACTGCGCCGCCCTTCGGTATCAGAACGGAGTGTGCCTACTTGGCGAGGCCGGCGAGGAATTCCTGAGCCTCGGCCTGCATCTTCTGGAAGTGGTCTTCACCCTTGAAGCCTTCCATGTAGAGCTTGTAGATGGGCTCGGTGCCGGAAGGACGCACGGCGAACCAGCCGTCTTCGGTGACGATCTTGAGGCCGCCGAAATTGGCGTTGTTGCCGGGGGCCTTGGTGAGGACGGCAGTCACGGGGGAACCGGCCACTTCGGTGAGCTTCACGTCGTCGGGAGAGATGGTCTTGAAGGCGGCCTTCATCTCGGGAGTCATGGGGGAGTCGATGCGGCGGTAGATGGGGGCGCCGAACTTCTCTTCCAGTTCGTGGTAGAGCTGGGCGGGGTTCTTGCCGGTCTTGGCCATCATTTCGGCGGCGAGCAGGCAGGGGATGAGGCCGTCCTTGTCGGTGCTCCAGGGCAGGCAGTCCTTGCGGAGGAAGGAAGCGCCGGCGCTTTCTTCACAGCCCATGATGCAGGAGCCGGAATGCAGGCCGGGCACGAACCACTTGAAGCCCACGGGCACTTCCATGACTTCGCGGCCGTGGGAGGCGGCCACGCGGTTCAGCATGGAGCTGGTCACCACGGTCTTGCCGATGGCGGCGTCCTGGCGCCAGGCCTTGCGGAAGCCGTCCCTGCTGTCGCGGATGAGGAAGTCCACCATCACGGAGAGGTAATGGTTGGGGTTCATGAGGCCTTCGGGGGTGACGATGCCGTGGCGGTCGGAGTCAGGGTCGCAGGCGAAGGCGATGTCGAAGCTGTCGCGCAGTTTCAGCAGTTCGGCCATGGCGTAGGGAGAAGAACAGTCCATACGGATCTTGCCGTCATGGTCGAGGGGCATGAAGCGGAAGGTGGGATCGTACTGGTTGTTGGTGTTCTCGATGCTCAGGCCGTACTTCTCGGCGATGGGCTCCCAGTAGGCGAGGCTGGCGCCGCCCAGCGGGTTCACGCCGAGCTTGAGGCTGGCGCCGCGGATGGCTTCGAAGTCGATGACGTTGCACAGGTCGCTGACGTAGTGGGAGATGTAGTCGTGTTCCTGCACGAGGCCGGAGCGCAGGGCCTTGTAGAGGGTGATGCGCTTCACGTCCTTGTTGCCGTCTTCAAGCAGCTGGTTGGCTCGGTCCTGGATGCGGCCGGTGAGGTCGGTGTCGGCAGGGCCGCCGTGGGGAGGATTGTACTTGAAGCCGCCGTCCTGAGGGGGATTGTGGGAGGGCGTGATGACGATGCCGTCGGCCGTGGCGGAGGACTGGCGGTTCCAGCTCAGGATGGCATGGGAGATGCCGGGGGTGGGGGTGTAGCCGTGGCCGGCCTGCACCATGGTGACCACGCCGTTGGCGGCAAGCACTTCAAGGGCGGTGCGCCATGCGGGTTCGGAAAGGGCGTGGGGGTCCTTGCCGAGGAAGAGCGGGCCGGTGATGCCTTCGGCCTTGCGCACGTCGCACACGGCCTGGGTGACGGCGAGGATATGGGCTTCGTTGAAGCTGGTCTTCAGGGAAGAGCCGCGGTGGCCGGAAGTGCCGAAGCTCACGGCCTGGTCGGCGATATCCACGGAGGGTTCATAGGTGTAGTAGGAGGAGATGAGAGCCGGGATGTCGGTAAGCTGGTCGGGGGTGGGCAGTTTGCCCGCCTGGGGATGAAGAGCCATGAAAGCCTCCGAGGATGGCTTGGTGTTGAAAAGAAGTATCAGCACTCATGATAGGCCAAAAGGGAACGCTTGTTAAGCGCGATAATAGAGGAAATGCGTTTTCAGATGTGGTGGACTCGATGTGTCTTGTTTTTTTTGATTATGCCTTCTACCATGAAGAAGACTTAAGAACTGATATGTATAAGCGTTCGTAATCGCAGGTGGCTATGGGGATGTCGGCGAGGCAGCCGGCAGAGGTATTCTTTTTCTGAGTTTTAATTGTGATGCGAGGTCATCATGAAACTGATACGCCGGGTCAAGAGCAAAGGGTACGAGAGCTTCACTTTTCTGGGGATGAGGCTGTACAGACGCGTAGAAACCAGAGAAATGAAGAGGATCTCTGTTTTCGGCATACCTGTATATTCAAAGAAAACGAAAGATTACAGAACAGTGCGACGCGTTCTTTTTTGGAAGACGCGGCGGTATGACAAACAGCGTCAGCTTGTGGACATGCTGGAAGCCGGGGCGCGGGAACGCGCTGCCCTCAAGCGGGAACTTGCGGCCAGCCGAGTCGAAAACAAAGCTGTGGAAGCCCGGCTGAAAGCGTTCGAGGTGCAGACTGTTGCCCTTGGCGAAAAGCTTGAGGCCTGCGGCAGACAGCTGGAGGCTCTCAGAGGTGACTCTGAAAAACGCCAGGATCAGCTGCAGGTCCTGCAGTATGCAGGAATGTATGGTACGGATGCACCGCTCATTTCTATCATCCTTCCGGTCTTCAATAGCGTCCGTTATCTGCGGGAAACTCTGGGGGCCATCCTCGCTCAGACTTTCCATCAGTTTGAACTCATATGTGTCGATGACGGCAGTACAGACGGCAGCGGGGCACTGCTCGATGAATGGGCGCTGAAGGACGAGCGCATCTCGGTCATCCATCAGGAGAATCAGGGGGCTGGGCCTGCCCGCAATCGTGGACTTGAGATGGCGCGTGGGCGGTATGTCCTCTTCTGTGATGTCGGCAGTATCTGTGCGCCTGATATGCTCTCCTCTATGTTCCTGCGCGCTGAGAACTGCCGCGCGGACGTGGTCGTGTGCCGCTCCGAGCCTTTTGAGCAGTCAGAGGAGCGAGGGGCAGGCATGCAGGGAGAATTCCTTGCTGAGGCATTTTCTGGAAAAGATGCCTCGTTGGATCTGTTCCAAATCTTTACGGGCTGGACATGGGACAAGCTGTTCAGCCGTGAACTGCTGCAGCGTACAGGACTGCGATTTCCTGAAACAGGCACTAGCGAGGATGTCTTTTTTGTATGCCTGAACCTTGCCTCTGCCCACCGCATTGCCACAGTTTCAGATGTTCTGGTGAAGCACGGGAGATATTCTGAAAACGTGGACACCCAGCCCCGTGGAAATGCCTGTGAGCATATCCGGGTACTCGAACGCATGGCGGACTGGCTTCGTGAACAGGGGATGTTTGATCGTTTCAGGCGAACGCTATGTGCGTTTTCAGTGCGGAGCTGCAGGGATATGTTTTTCTCCGAAGCGGTCTCCGCCGAAGTCTTCTCGCTTGAGAAATATATCGAGCTGAAAGCATTTTTTGAAAAATATTTTGCTCCGGCGCCGCTCCCGAGAGCTTTTTATGAAAGTGATGACGACTTCGACTTCGTCCACGGCATGTTCGCAAAGAAGCCCTGCCGCCTGCGCTACTCCGTGGTGATGCCGTGCTATAACGTGGAGAAGTACATCGATGAGGCCTTGGAAAGCCTTGCCCTGCAGACTGTGGACTTTGCAGAGAATATAGAGTGCATCCTCGTGGACGACGGCAGTACCGACAGTACGCCGGAGAAGATACGGCAGTGGGCGGAGCGATTCCCGAATATAATGTGCATACATCAGGAGAACGGAGGGGTTTCCCGCGCCCGCAACACCGGCCTTGAGGCGGCCACCTGCCCGTGGGTGACCTTCATCGATCCTGACGACTTCCTGCATCCTGATTACTTCTATCAGATAGACTCCGTCCTTGCAGAGCGTGAAGAAGAAACGGCCTTCATCGCAGGGCGTTTTATTGTGTATTGGGAAAAGGATCAGAAGTTCGGGACGCATCCGCTGGATTTTAAATATACGGACCCTGTGCGTACTGTGGCCCTGAGCAATATCGGCGATGCCGTTCAGTGTGCTGTGAACCACATTTTTCTGAGGCGGGACGTAATAGCTGAAAATTCTTTGTGGTTTTCACCGCCTTGCCGTCCTAATTTCGAAGATGCGCATCTGCTCATCAGGTACATCACTTTTGTCCATGGGAAGAAGGCAGTCTATGTGAAGGATGCTCGCTATCTTTACCGGAAGCGGGAGGACGGCTCTTCACTGATGGATGCGACATGGCAGAAAAAAGAGCATTATTCCGACCTGTGGGAATATGGCTATGCGGATGCTCTGGAGTTCTGCAAGGAAAAGCTCGGCTATGTTCCTGTCTTTGCGCAGAACATCATCATGTATAATCTGTACTGGTATTTCCGCAAGCTGAAGAATGCGGACGGCAAGCTGTCCTTCCTTTCAGATGAGGATATAGAAAAGTTCTGGGCATTGTTTTTCCGAGTGGTATCGTATCTGGAGGAAGAGAATATCGTCAAAGGTCCTTCCCGCTGGTTCACTCGAGCAGAGCGTATCCCTCTGGTGGAAAAGATCCTGCAGGGCCGCTATCCCGACAGGGCCTTCTATGTCTTGAAGTATGACAGCGCCAAGGAGATGGTGCTGATAAGTCATGTGGAATCGAAAGGAGACAGTAGTATTTATATAGGAGGCAAGCTGGCGGAGCCGCTTCTTGCCAAGAGGCAGAAGATAACGTTCATGCGGCGAGACTGGGCTGCCATCAGCCATTCATGGTATTCTGTGGCAGGACTCGATGATGCGGCGTCCATCACGGCAGTCATGGATGACGGAAGGGATGCAAGGATCTTTATTCCTGGGCAATTCAAGGGAAAAGCTCTTCCAGTGGAAAAGCTGAGAAGTGTTTTTGCCCAGCCTCAGCCTGCGTCTGACAGCCGCTTTGCCGATGCCTGGCTCATCATGGACAGAGACGAAAGCGCAGATGACAACGGCGAGCATTTCTATCGCTGGCTCATGAAGCATCATCCGGAGCAGAAGGCCTTCTTCGTATTGCGCAGGGAGGCCCGTGACTGGGCTCGTCTGGAAAGGGAAGGCTTCGCCCTGGTGGACTTCGGTTCTCGTGACTATGAGGAGCTTTTCAAGAATTGCGGAAAGATCATCTCTGCCCATGCCGACCCTTATATTTACAGGACATTCCCTGAGCATCGTTACCGCGACTTCGTTTTTCTTCAGCATGGAGTTGCCATGAATGATATTTCAGTCTGGCTGAACAGGGTTCCTGCCTCTCTCTTCCTGACTTCCGCAGAAAGAGAATATGAGAGCATCGCCGGGGATCTTACCCATTATAAATATTCCAGAAAGGAAGTAGCCCTCACAGGGCTTCCGCGCCATGACGCTCTCCTTGCATCGCCGGTGGAAAAGAAGAGGCAGATACTCATCATGCCGACGTGGCGCAGTTATATCGTCGGCCGGATGGGGCTTGGGAATGCGAGGGCAAAGAATCCTGCCTTCAGGGAAACTGGGTATTTCAAAGCATGGCATTCTTTCCTGCATAGCGAATGTCTCAGGGAGCTTGCGGAGCGCTATGGTTTTGAAGTCGTTTTCTACCCCCATCAAAATTCCCAGCCGTATCTTGACGAATTCGCCTGTCCGTCCTTTATCCGTACAGAAATTCAGGGTGAGCGCAGCATACAGGAGCTGTTCCTGACCTCTTCGCTCATGATAACGGACTTCTCTTCTGTGGCCATGGAGATGGCATACCTCGGGCGCCCGGTGCTCTACTATCAGTTTGATGAAGAGGACTTTTTCCAAGGGCATTGGGGGAAGGGCTACTTCGACTACCGCCGCGACGGCTTCGGGCCGGTGGTGACGGAGGAGGCCGACCTGCTCCGTGAACTGGAAGCACTGCTTGCCCGCGGCGGCGGGATGGCCGACGAGTACCGCGAGCGGCTGGAAGGCTTCTTCGCCTTCCGCGACGGCAGATGCTGTGAGCGTACCTACGAGGCCATCCTCGCGCTGGATTCGCCTGAGCTTTCCTGCTGACCGATCTCTCCATCCATAAGCAAAGCCCCTGTCCGGGATGTCCGGGCGGGGGCTTCGTCATTGGGGATGTTCAAGGCTCCAGATGCGTATCTCCTTCTCCCTTTTTCTTGCATCGGGGAGCAGGCGGAGCAGGGCGGCGTGGAAGGCTGGGCTGTGGTCCATATGCCGCAGGTGGCAGAGCTCGTGGCAGATGACGTAGTCGATGAGCGGCAGGGGCAGTTCTATGAGCCGGGAGGCCAGCGTTATCTGCCCGCGAACGGAACAGCTCCCCCAGCGGCGTTTGAGCGTGCGCACGGTGAGGCCGGAAATGCCGCGCCTGTCGCCGAAGATGGCACGCGCACTTGCATCGAGGCGGGACAGGCGGCGGGACAGGATGAGCTTGGCCATGTCCATGCGCCATGCCGTGAAGGCGGCTTCGATGTCTTCGGGTGCGGTGGACCGGCAGGGCAATTCCAGCTTGTCTGCCGTGAGCCGGGCACATGAACCTCGCCGTTTTTCCACGGGGGCGAGGTGGAACGGCCTGCCGAGGAAATGCACGATGCCGCCTTCCCGGAATTCGGTCCTGCTGCAGTGATGTTCGAGGAAGAAGGAGCGCTTCTCTCGTATCCAGTCGAGCTTCGTGCGTACGAAGCCCATGATGTTTTCCAGAGGCATTGCGGCAGGCGCTTTGACGAGCACAGCCCCGCCGGGCTTCACAGCGAGGCGCAGGGTACGGCAATGGTCGCGCTGGAGAGTGAAGTCGAGCCCTTCGGGAAGAGAAAGTTCCTCAGGCGGGGAGGGTTTGCGAGGGGAAGGCCCTTTGCGCTTCCGGCGCAGTCTCGGAGGAAGGAGGAACTCGAACATCAGCAGAGCCAGAGGCGGCTTTCGCGGCTGAGCAGGCAGATACAGCTCCACGCGGCCAGAAGGAGCAGGACGGCGGCTATGGCGAGGTCGGCCGTGCCGGCGCTGTGGACAGCCATGCCAAGTCCTAGGGAGAAGAGCAGGCAGATCCCGCCCCACATGGGCACGAAGCCCGCTTCGCCGTGTTCGAGCAGGGCCATGCGCAGGAAGTCGGAT
>JAZQMJ010000221.1:0-4457 GCA_045543435.1 Mailhella sp. | reverse complement strand
ACCGCTTGGCCTCCGACTTGTGGTCTTCGACGCCACCCATTCCGTCCAGCTTCCCGGCGCTCAGGGTTCCTGCTCCGGCGGACAGCGCGAATTCGTACCTACCCTTGCCCGTGCCGCCGCGGCCATCGGCGTGGCCGGCATCTTCATGGAAGTGCATCCCGACCCGGACAAGGCCCCCTGCGACGGCCCGAACATGCTGGCCCTCAAGGATCTGCCCGCCTTCCTCAAGCTCATCAGGAGCTTCGACGCCATCGCTAAGGAAGGAGCTTCTGCATGAGCATCATAGCCGTCATCCCTTCGCGCTACGCATCCACCCGCCTTCCCGGCAAGCCTCTGGTGGATATCTGCGGCAAGACCATGGTCCAGCGCGTGTACGAGCAGGTGAGCAAGGTCGGCCTTTTCGATGAAGTCCTCGTGGCGACGGACGACCAGCGCATCTTCGACGCCGTGTCCGCTTTCGGCGGCAAGGCCGTGATGACCAGCGAGGACTGCCCCTCCGGCACGGACCGCCTCATCGAAGTCGCCACCGCCCATCCGGCTGACATCTATGTCAATATCCAGGGCGACGAGCCTCTCATCGAGCCGGAGATCATCGAGAAGCTGGCCCGCGTGATGCTCGACGACTCCGCTCTCCAGATGGGCACGCTCTGCTACCCCATCAGTGCGGAGCAGGCGCAGAACCCCAACCTGGTGAAGGTGGTGCGCGCCCATAATGATAACGCGCTGTATTTCAGCCGCAGCCCCATCCCCTTTGCACGTTCCGGCGGCATCGAGCCTGAATACTTCGGCCACATCGGCATGTACGCCTACCGCCGCCAGTTCCTGCTGGACTTCGGCAAGCTCCCGTACTCCAAGCTGGAGAACACCGAAAAGCTGGAACAGCTCCGCGTGCTCGAAGCGGGCATAGCCATCCGCTGCCTCACCGTGGATGCCATGGCCCCCGGCGTGGATACCCCTGAAGACCTCGAAGCCGTGCGCCGCATCATCGCCGAGCGCGGCGAATAAGGAATGTGCATGAAATATATCGAAGAAGCCCGCCAGGTACTGAACGATGAGGCCCGCGCCCTGCAGGTGCTGGCCGAAAGCCTTGGCGAGGAATTCGAGAAGACCATCGACTGCCTGCTGAACATCCCCGGCCGCATCGCGGTGACGGGCATGGGCAAGAGCGGCCACGTCGCCCGCAAGATAGCCGCCACGCTGGCATCCACGGGCTCTCCTGCGTTCTTCATCCATCCGGCGGAGGCCAGCTACGGCGACCTCGGCATGATGACGGAGCGCGATGCCGTCATCGCCATCTCCAATTCCGGCAATACCTCCGAGCTCACGGATATCGTGCTCTATGCCTCGGAGAACCGCCTGCCGCTCATCGCCATCACCAAGAACGCCGACAGTTTCCTCGGCAAGCACTGCGACCATCTCCTGCTCCAGCCCCAGCTCCACGAGGCCTGCCCGCTGGACTGCGCCCCCACGACCAGCACCACCGTGCAGATAGCCCTGGGCGATGCGCTGGCCATGTGCCTGCTCACGGCGCGCGGCTTCCAGAAGGAAGACTTCCGCCGCTTCCACCCCGGCGGTTCGCTGGGCCAGAAGCTCTCGCTGGTGCGCGACATCATGCACAGCGGCGAGGCCATGCCCTTCGTCCAGCCTGATACCCCCATGATGGAAGTGCTCGGCGAGATGACCCGCAAGGGCTTCGGCTGTGTGGGCGTGCTGGAAGGCGAGAAGCTCGTCGGCATCATCACCGATGGCGACCTGCGCCGCCACATGGGCCCGAACATCATCGAGGCTACTGCGGCCGACCTCATGACCCGCAATCCCATCTGCATCGAGCCCGAAGCCCTCAGCGCCAAGGCTGAAGGCATCATGGAAAAGAAGAAGATCATGTGCATGTTCGTGGTGGACGAAGAACGCCGCCCGCTGGGCATACTCTCCCGCCACGACCTCTAACTCCTCCCAAAAATCTGCCAAAAATCAGGCCGCCCCTTCATGCGAAGAGACGGCCTTTTCCATTTAAAAAGTTTTGAAAGAGGATGGGGGAGTTTGAGGGGGAAGGGGAAAACTTTTCCAAAAGTTTGCCCCTTCCCCCTCATATATCATCCTCAATGATGAGGCACGAGACGGACTTCGGCCACCTGCTTTTCGAGCTCGGAGAGGTCGTAGGGGGTGGACTGGTAGACGAAGTAGTTCAGCCAGTTGGCATAGATGAGGTGGGCGTGAGAACGCCACGAGACGCGCGGGGTCTGCGTGGGGTCGTCGTTCGGGTAGTAGTTCTGGGGGATCTCAGGATCGATGCCGGCCGCAAGGTCGCGGGTGTACTCGCGGTGCAGGGTGTCGGCATCGTATTCCGAGTGGCCCGTGATGAATATCTGCTTGCCGCTGGCGGAAGAAACGGCATAGACGCCGGCCTCTTCGGAGGAGGCGAGTATCTTCAGCTTGGGGCAGGCCTCGATGTCTTCACGAAGCACGGTGGTGTTGCGGGACTGAGGCACCATGAACACGTCGTCGGAGCCGCGGAACAGGATGGAGCCCACATGGTCCACCTTGTGGGGGTACACGCCGGAAAGCTTCTTGGGCAGAAGGTGCTTGCCGATGCCGTAGTGGTAGTACAGGCCGGCCTGCGCGCCCCAGCAGATATGGAAGGTGCTGTGGACGTGCGTCTTGGTCCATTCCATGATCTCGCAGAGTTCCTGCCAGTACTCGACTTCCTCGAAGGGCATGAGTTCCACGGGCGCGCCGGTGATGATCATGCCGTCGAAGTATTCATCGCGCACATCGTCGAAGGTCTTGTAGAACGAGAGCAGATGCGAGCGCGGGGTGTTCTTGGACTCGTGGCTCTTGGTGTGGAGGAGCGTGAGGTCCACCTGCAGGGGAGTGTTGCCGAGCAGGCGCGAGAGCTGGGTCTCGGTGACTATCTTGGTGGGCATCAGGTTGAGCAGGAGTATGCGCAGGGGGCGTATGTCCTGCGTGAGGGCTCGAGTCTCAGTGATGACGAAGATATTCTCGCTGTTCAGCGTTTTGACGGCAGGCAGCTCGTTGGGGATCTTGATAGGCATATGCTTTTCCGGATGCTCTGAGTATGGCGCGACTCCGAAGAGCCGCGCCGTGAGGCTTAGCGCAGGGTCTCGAGGGCCTGGGCGATGTCTTCGATGAGGTCCTGGGCGTTTTCGATGCCGCAGGAGTAGCGCACGAGCTCGGGGGCGATACCGCAGGCGCGGAGCTCATCGTCGTTCATCTGGCGATGGGTGGCGCTGGCGGGGTGCAGGCAGCAGGTGCGGGCGTCGGCCACATGGGTCTCGATGGCGGCCACGCGCAGATGCTTCATGAAGGTCTCGGCGGCCTTGCGTCCGCCCTTCACGCCGAAGCTCACCACGCCGCAGGAGCCGTTGGGCAGGTACTTCTGGGCGAGTTCGTAGCTCTTGTCGCCTTCGAGGCCGGGATACTTCACCCAGGCCACGAGGTCGTGGGCGGAGAGGAACTTGGCCACGGCAAGGGCGTTTTCGCAATGGCGGGCCATGCGCACATGCAGGCTTTCGAGGCCGAGGTTCAGCAGGAAGGCGTTCTGCGGCGACTGGATGGCGCCGAAGTCGCGCATGAGCTGGGCAGTAGCCTTGGTGATGTAGGCGCCGGCGTTGCCGAACTTGGTGGCGTAGGTGATGCCGTGGTAGCTTTCGTCGGGCGTGCAGAGGCCGGGGAATTTGTCGGCGCTGGCCATCCAGTCGAACTTGCCGGAATCCACGATGCAGCCGCCGACGCCGGCGCCGTGGCCGTCCATGTACTTGGTGGTGGAATGGATGACGATGTCAGCGCCCCATTCGATGGGACGGCAGTTGATGGGCGTGGCGAAGGTATTGTCCACGATGAGCGGCACGCCGTGGGCATGGGCGGCTTTGGCGAAGCGTTCGATGTCGAAAACAACGAGGGCGGGGTTGGCTATGGTCTCGCCGAACACGGCCTTGGTGTTGGGGCGGAAGGCGGCTTCGAGCTCTTCGTCGGAGCAGTCGGGAGCGACGAAGGTGAAGTCTATGCCCATGCGCTTCATGGTCACGGCGAAGAGGTTGTAGGTGCCGCCGTAGATGGTGGCGGAAGCCACGACGTGGTCGCCCTGGCCGGCGAGGTTGAACACGCTGAAGAAGGAAGCGGCCTGGCCGGAAGAGGTCAGCATGGCGGCAGTGCCGCCTTCGAGCTGGGCTATCTTGGCGGCAACGTAGTCGTTGGTGGGGTTCTGCAGGCGGGTGTAGAAGTAGCCGCTGGCTTCGAGGTCGAAGAGCTTGCCCATGTCTTCGCTGGTATCGTACTTGAAGGTCGTGCTCTGGATGATGGGGATCGGGCGGGGTTCGCCGTTGCCGGGGGTGTACCCGCCCTGTACGCAGGTGGTCTCGATGCGCTTGGCCATGGTAGTTCCTTTATAAGTCTTCTGCAGACGTTTGAGCGGCGCGGCCGCGTGTTTCTCATAATGT
>JAZQMJ010000220.1:0-1711 GCA_045543435.1 Mailhella sp. | reverse complement strand
CGGAGGGGATGTCCACAGCGAGGACGAACGCCGCGCCGAGTTCGTTGAATCTTTTCACGAGACGGGCTTCACGTTCGCGCAGAGAGCCGCGAAAGCCTGTGCCGAGCAGGCCGTCCACAGCGATGTCGGGCCGCGAGGGGATGCCTTCGGCCTCCTGCTCCCATGCATCAGCAGAGAATACGGGCACGCCAAGCTCGATGGCGACCTTGAGCCAGCGCGAGGCCGCGCCTTTGTACTCTTCGGGCGTGCGGGTGCAGACGAGCACGGGCTTTGCCCCGGCATCCAGCAGGTGGCGCGCCATGCAGAAGGCGTCACCGCCGTTGTTGCCGCTTCCGGCAAGGAGCAGGACGGAAGCCCCGGTCAGGGAGCGGCCTTTCGCAGACCAGTGCTGGCGCAGGCTGTCCATGGCACAGCGGGCCGCGCTTTCCATGAGTACGTCTTCGGCCATGCCGAGGCGTATGGCTTCGGCATCCCAGCGGGACATCTCCTCGGGAGAGGGAACAGGTACGAACATGCGCTACCCCTCCAGTATGACCATGGCTCCAGCCATGTCGCGTTCATGAGAAATGGAAATATGCAGAAATTTCACGCCTTTTTCTTCAGCAAGCTCGGCGGCGTGGCCGTGCAGGCGCAGTTCTGGGCGGCCTCCTTCCATGGTGACGATTTCCACATCGTGGAAGCCTATGCCTGCGGAGAATCCGGAGCCCAGAGCTTTGACGGCGGCTTCCTTGGAAGCCCAGCGGCCGGCGGCGTAGGCGACACGGCGGGCGGGTTCGGAGGGCAGGGAGGCCAGCTCGTCGGCGGTAAGGATGCGCGTGAGGAAGCGTTCGCCGTGCTTTTCGAGCAGGGCCTTGATGCGCGGCAGGGCGGTGAGGTCGAAGCCGGTCCCGAGTATCATAGCTATCCTTATATTAATGGAAGATGTTCCAGAGCATTTCGCAGGCCGTCACATAGAGGAAGACGGCGAAGAAGCGGCGAAGGGAAGCCACGGGCAGGGCATGTGCCGCCTTCACGCCCAGCGGGGCGAAGAAGACGCTGGCGCAGGCTATGCCCAGAGTGGCAGGCAGGCTGACAAAGCCCAGCGACCATTCCGGCAGGTTTGGGGCGTTCCATCCGACGAGGATGAAGCCGAGCGTTCCGGTGATGGCTATGGGCCAGCTGATGGCCGCCGATGTGCCTACGGCCTGGCGCATGGGAACGCCGCACCAGCGCAGGAAGGGGACGGACATGCTGCCGCCGCCCAGCCCCACGAGGCTGGAAACGCCGCCGATGATGAAGCCTGCCCCGGCCAGTGTCGCTTTGCCGGGCATATCGTGGCGCGGATGCGGGTAGAAGTCGAGGAGTATCTGCGTAGCCATGCAGAGCAGAAAGGCGACAAAGAATCCTTTCAGGCCGGCGGTGGAGAAGAGTGAAGCCAGCCATGCCGCGCAGAGCGTGCCTGCCACTATGGCCGGGGCAAGCCCTTTGACATAGTCCCAGCGGACGCCGCCGCGCTTGGCGTGCGACCTCGTACTCGAGACAGCCGTGAACAGTATGCTCGAAAGAGAGGTGCCCACGGCCAGATGCATGATGAGCTCGGAAGGGATATCTCCCTGGAGCCGGAATATCATGTTCAGGAGCGGAACGACTACCAGACCTCCGCCAATGCCGATGAGCCCCGACAGGAAACCCGCCGCGGCGCCGCAAAGGATATAGAGGAAAAGGACAGTCA
>JAZQMJ010000219.1:0-1998 GCA_045543435.1 Mailhella sp. | reverse complement strand
AGATGCATGGCGGCAAGCTCAGCCATTTCGCCTGCGCCGATGATGAGGGCCTCGTGTTCGCTCATGTCGTCGAAGATGCGCTTGGCGAGTTCCACGGCGGCATAGCTGATGGAAACGGCGCTGGAAGCCACGCCCGTTTCGGTGCGCACGCGCTTGGCCACGGAGAAGGCCTTGTGCAGGAGGCGGTTCAGGATGGTGCTGGTGCTCTTGCAGTCGCGGGCCTTGGTGTAGGCGGCCTTGAGCTGGCCGAGGATCTGCGGTTCGCCGAGCACGAGGGAGTCGAGGCTGGAAGCCACGCTGAAGAGGTGGCGCACGGCTTCGTCGTCCTTATACTGGTAAAGGTAGGGAGTGAGCTCGTCCACGGTGCGGCCGCGGGCGCTGGCCCAGTACTGCAGGGCGCGGCGGCGCGGTTCGTCGCCATCGCCCACCACCAGAACTTCGACGCGGTTGCAGGTGGAGAGGATGAGGGATTCGCGTATGCCTTCGCCGTTGGGGATGGCCCAGGTCTCGGGAGAGCAGAAATTGGTGAGGGCGAATTTTTCGCGCACCTCGACGGCGGCGGTGCGGTGATTGATGCCTATGAGATGTATGGTGCTGTTCATGATATGCGGAGAGTGTGGGCGGCCTAGAAGCCGTGCTGCGTGGGGAAGGCCGTGTTCACCACGAACATGGAGAACAGCGAAGCGGCAAAGATGACGAGGGCGAGGATGGCGGGCTTGCGGCCGCGCCAGCCGAGGGCCTGGCGCTGATGGAAGAGCAGGGCGTAGATGGCGAGGATGATGAGGGATATCCACACCTTGATGTCGCCTGCGCCGAAGCTCACCCAGTGTATGCGGGCCCAGAGGAAGCCGCAGAGCACGCCCACGGCGTAGCAGGGGAAGCCCACCAGCGTGGCCATGGCGTTCACCCTGTCCAGCGTGGCGAGGGAGGGAAGGTCGCGGCGGAAGCCTTCCAGCGGGGCCTTGCTCTTGATGCTCTTTTCCTGGAGCAGGAAGATGCTGCCCGCGCCGGCGGCCACGGCCATGACGCCCACGCCGATGAAGACGGCGATGAGGTGCATCACGAAGAGAGGCCCGGCGATGAGCGGCGCGCCCGGGGTCTCGGCGAAGCCCACGGCGCAGGAGCCGAGGAAGAAGGCCCACGGGGAAACGAAGTGCAGGGCTATGTCCTGACGCTGGCGGCGTGCCATGAAGAGGCCCGCACCGGCCAGGAACCACGAGAGGGGCATGAGGTAGAAGCCGCGGGAAACCGCGCTGAACGAGCCGTCGACGAGGCTGGCGATGAGCCATGCCGTGTGGGCGGCGAAGCCCGTGCTGCAGAACATGACGGCCAGCTGCTTGGCGCGGGGCGAACGGCCCAGCAGGCCTATGAGGGAAGCCACGGTGGCGAGGCCGTAGAAGGCGAGGCTGAGGTAGGAGAGTATGTCAGTCCATTCCATGTATGATCTCCAGAGCTGAGAAGGAAAGGGCGGCGGGCAGTACGGGGGCGAGCAGGGCGTCGGCGCGGGCGGCGTCGCGCTCGGCAAGGGCGGCCATCAGCTCATCCCGCAGGGGGCGTGCGCAGATGGCGCGGAAGATCTCGGCGTCGGCATCGGAGCCAAGGCCCAGTGCCAGGAGGCGGGGGCGCAGGGCTTCGAGCAGGAGCACGAGGCGAGAGTATCCTGCGCTGAGCCAGCTTTCAAGGTCTTCTTTCAGGGCTCGGGCAAGGGCGGGGCTTCCTCCGCTCGTGGAAAGGGCCAGCACGAGCGGGCCGTCCTCCACATGGGCGGGCACGATGAAGCTTCCCCTGGCGTCCTCTTCCAGCGGGCCGGCCACGTTGCAGAGCACGCCGGAGGCGCGGCACAGGCGGGCTATGGCGGAGTTGACCTCGGCGGAAGGCGTGGCCGCGAAGACGAGGGAGACGCCTTCGATGTCTTCGGGGCGGAAGGAGCGGGCCTCGCAGGAGAGCGGGGCGCAGTCCATATCCTTAAGGGAATCGCGGAAGGCGGCTTCGTCCATG
>JAZQMJ010000218.1:0-2357 GCA_045543435.1 Mailhella sp. | reverse complement strand
CTTCCCGGGGGGGCTGATGGGATGAGAAAGGGCGAGAGCGTTCTTACGCTTTCGCCTTTTCTTCTGAAGGGCGGGTAAAAAGAAAGGGCGCAAACTTGCGTTTGCGCCCTTTAGGGAACCGAACACCCGATAGCAACCGTTACCGCTGCTTCCTTTCAGACCTGACGGGGTTGGCGGCGCGACCGCCGTTCGGTTCCCGGAGAAAAAGAGCTTCGGCATTTCTGTCGAAGCTCATTCTTTCGTAACTGGTGCCCAGGGGGAGACTCGAACTCCCACGCCATTCAGCGCTACCACCTCAAGATAGTGTGTCTACCAATTCCACCACCTGGGCACAGGTGTTCTTCTATAGAAAACGGCCTGCTTTGGCAAGCATTTTTTTAGAGAATTTTAATATTTTTTATCAACATGCTGAAAATGCTGACTTTATACTTTCGGCTGAGGATGCTGGAGGGGCGTTTTCAGTGCGTGTAGTCCAGTATCTTCACGTTTTCTCCGGCTTCCTTTTCCACCAGGGCCTTCATTTTGGCGGCAAAGGGGCAGGGGTAGCCTATGGGGGCCCCCTTCTGTATGCAGGTGGCGAAGGCGATGGTGTCTGCTCCGCGCTTCAAAAGTTCGCGCACCCTGAGCACTGCCTTCTTGCCGGGGCAGCCGCCGCAATTGGTGAAGCCGATGAGCTCGATATTTTCTTCCACGCCTTCGAAGGCGCCGGTCTTGTTCTGTATGGCTTTGAAATCCGAAGTGCCGGGGCAGAAGTCTTCCGTCTGCATGCATCTGATGATGGCGAGTTTCATGAGTGGCTCCTTTGAGTTGAGAGACTTTTTCCAGCATAGACCATGGGGCTGGCCATGTCCAGCTTGCCGGGAGTTCAGGTCTCCTCAGAGAAAGAAAAAGACCGGGCCCGGAGGCTCGGTCTTTTCATGCAGGCTGTGTTATTCGCCCATCCATTTCAGCCAGATCTGGCGATTGCGGGGGCCGTCGGCTTCGAAGAACCACACGGCCTGCCAGGTGCCGACGAGTATCTCGCCGCCCTCAACGATGAGCTGGACGGAAGAGCCCATGAGGCTGGCCTTGAGGTGCGCGTCGGAATTGCCTTCGCCGTGGCGGAAGCCCCAGTCCTGAGGGATGCGGGCCTTCAGGAAGGCGAGCATGTCGCGGGGGACGTCGGGGTCGAAGCCTTCGTTTATGGTGAGGCCGCAGGTGGTGTGGGGGCTGAAGACGGTGAGTATGCCGTCGGTCCAGCCGTTTTTCTTCACCTCGGCGCGCAGGGCGGCGGTGACATCGACCATTTCCTCACGGGCATGGGTGGGAACGGAAAGTTTTAGCATGGCTCACTCCTTGTTTCGGCAGTCGGAACAGATGCCGTAGAGCACCATGTGGTGCGCCGTAGGCAGGAAGTCATGCTCAAGGCATACGGCTTCCTGAAGTTTTTCTATGGCTTCGTTGACGAATTCTATCTTGCGCCCGCATTTTTCGCAGACGAGGTGATCGTGGTGATGCATGTCGCGCGGCTCATAGCGCACGAGCCCTTCCTCGAAGTTCACGGCGGAAGCTATGCCCGCCTCGCAGAGCAGCTTGAGCGTGCGGTACACCGTGACCTGCCCGACAGTGCTGTCTGTCTTGCGGACGATGAGGAAAAGCTCTTCCATGGAGACATGCTCTTCGGTGCGCAGGAAGGCGTTGAGGATCTTCATGCGCTGGGGCGTCACGCGGAGGCCCTTGCGTTTCAGATATTCTGAGAATTTGAGTTCTATTTCAGCGATATTGTTTTCCATGGATCATCCTTGAAAGGTATTGCGCCAACGATAGCCGCATACCGTACGATGGTCAATGCGCAGGGCCTTCAGCAGGCGTTCCTCAGCGCAGGGCCAGCCAGGCGCGCTCTCCCAGAGAACGCCGCCACACCGTTTCGGGGGCGAACATGACGGAGCCGTGCTGGTCGCAGAGCCACAGGGCCGCCCATTCCCGTTCGGGGGAGAAGATGAGCGTGCGTTCGTTGGCGAAGTGCAGGTGCAGCTGTTCGCGTTCGCCATGCTCATGGCGGACACGCACGGTCCTGACATCGGTGAGGCGCTGGCCTGCCACGGCGGAGAAAACAGCGCTCAGGTCACGGGGGAACACGGCGTCGGCCTCGAGGACTTCGTCGGGAAGGCGGCCGTCCATAACGCGGATGCTCCCGCCGTCGCGGTAGCCCAGCTCCACGCGCATGCTGCCGAAGTCCAGCGCGAAGGGTTCGTCGCCGGAAACGTAGGCCTCGCGCCAGCCCTGCACATGGGTGTTGGCTTCGCCTATGGCGTAGAGCTGGTTCAGCGTGCGGACGCGGTGCAGGGGCGTGCCGAGGATGCCCATGTCGAAGAAGG
>JAZQMJ010000217.1:0-11193 GCA_045543435.1 Mailhella sp. | reverse complement strand
TTGGCCTCCGACTTAGGGCGCTCTTGCGCAGGTTGGTGAGCAGGCGGCCGCCCTGACGGGTGCCGGGCTCTACGGAGAAGATGAGGCCGCCTTCCATGAGCATGCGGGAGGCGTCTTCAAGAAGGGAACGCATGCGGTCGGCCATCTGATGGCCGGGGCGGGCGCGGCGTTCTTCCATTTCGTTGAGGACGTTGCCGGTGGTCATCATCCAGAGCATGCCGGGCTTGGCGTGGATGCGGTGCAGGGCCTGCGTCACCGAGGCGCGCATGGTGCGGATGGTCCAGCGGCATTCCGGAGCGAGCTCGGTGCGGAGCTGTTCGAAGATGCGGCGGCCGAGTTCAAGGATGTGGGGAGTGGTGTCGCTGGCGACGATGGTCACAGGCTTCTCGCGCAGGTCGGGGCGGGAGAGCCACAGGGCCAGAGGCAGGGTGAGAGGGCCGCTGCCCATGTCGAGTATGAGCGGTTCGTCCGGGATGCGGCCGAAGTCCAGCCCGGGAAGGAGCGAGGAGAGGCGCACGAGGTTCCACGGAAGGAAATAGCGAAGATAGGCCGAGGTGAGGCGCGGGGCAGTCCAGTAGGGGCGGTCCAGCGAATCGCGGTCGGTGGTGAGCATGGCCGAAAGGTCGCGGCAGGCATTGGGGAGGTCGCGCCTCTGTGCGCCGTTCATGGGCATGACTTCGTCGAGCGCACGGAAGAGAGCGGCGAGGCCGCGGACGGCAAATTCGTCGGGAGCAGTAAAAAGGGGTTTTGACATAGGATTCCTTTTTTATCCGGGAAGGCTCTGCCTTATCATGGTAAAGCCGAAAAGGCTGCGCCTTTTTCAGCCCATCCGGCAGGGGAATGATTCCCCTGCACCCCCAATAGCATAAACGCAGGAGTTGATAGTATCAACTCCTGCGTTTATGCAAATATGGGGTCCGGGGAGATTATCTCCCCGACGGGGCGGGGCAGGGCCCCGCATCTTTATTAATGAGGATACCTGCCGGTGCGGGCCATTTCCTGGAGGTTGGCGATGCGTTCTTCCATGGGAGGATGGGTGCTGAACAGGCGCTGGACGGAGCCGCCGGTGAGCGGGTTCACGATGAACATGTTCTCGGTAGCGGGGTTGGCCTGCATGGGGATGTTGCGGCTGTAGGCGTCGAGGTTGTTCAGGGCGTAGGCGAGGGCCATGGGGTCGTTGCAGTAGGAGGCGCCGGCGGCATCGGCCATGTACTCGCGGCGGCGGGAGATGGCCATCTGGATGAGGGAGGCGGCGATGGGGCCGAGTATCATGAGGGCGAGGGCGGCCAGCGGGTTGGTGCTGTTGCCTTCTTCGTCGCGGTGGCCGCCGAAGATCATGGCCCACTGCAGCATGTTGGCTATGGCGGTGATGGCGGAGGCGATGACGCCGGCCACAGTCTGCACCAGGATGTCGCGGTTGGCGATATGGGCCATTTCATGGGCGAGCACGCCGCGGAGCTGTTCGGGCGGGAGCAGGCGCATGATGCCCTGCGTGACGGCGATGACGCCGTGCTCAGGGTCGCGGCCGGTGGCGAAGGCATTGGGGGCGTCCTGCGGGACGATGTAGAGGCGGGGCTTGGGCACGCCGGCGTTGCGGGCCAGCTCTTCCACTATCTGATGCACCACGGGGGCGTCCTCGGGGGCGAGTTCCTGGGCGCGGTACATGGAAAGGACAATCTTGTCGGAATACCAGTAGCTGCCCACGTTCATGATGAGGGCGAAGACGAGGGCGAACATGATGCCCTGCTGGCCGCCGAGAGCGCCGCCCATGAAGATGAGTACGGCAGAGAGGGCCGCCATGAGCATGAGAGTCTTGAGTTGGCTGGTCATACTATCTCCTGATGTTTGAAGAAGCCTATGGACTAAGAATAACCACGCCCGGCGCATATGCCAAGGGCGGGAAACTTTCAAATCGTTACAGTCAGTCCGTGAAGGGCAGGCTCTTCACGCCTTCGCGGGTGAAGTACAGGCTTTCGGTCCAGCCTTCGGCAGCGGCATAGCGGGCCAGCTCTTCGAAGTTCCAGGCCACCTGTTCAGTGGCGTGGCTGTCGGAAGCGAAGGTGATGGGCAGGCCGAGCTCGCGGGCGAGGCGCAGGATGCGCGGGCCGGGGTATATCTCGCGGCAGGGCTTGCGGGTGCCGGCGATGGATATCTCCATGGCCATGCCTGCATCGCGCACGGCGGTGAGGGCTTCGCGGATGAGGCCCATACTGCCGGGCATGTCCAGCCAGCGGCGGAAATCGTCCACGGAGAATATCTTCACGAGGTCGGGGTGGGCCACGATGTTGAAGAGGCGGGTCTCGGCCATCTTCTTCATGGTGCGGTAGTAATGCTCGTAGTGGGCGCATTTCTGCTCGAAGGAGAGGACGTCCCAGTCGGCGGCGGAGGCGTCGAAGCCCCACTTGCCGAGGAAGTGTATGCCCGCGATGACATAGTCGTAGTCATAGGCGGCGACCATTTCGCGGATATAGGCTTCCTCGTCTTCCAGCCAGTCGGCTTCGAGGCCGAGCAGGACAGTGACGCCGCGCGCGGCCTGTTCGGCCTTCAGCTCGCGCACTTCCTCGATGTACTCTTCGAAGGTGGCGGCGAGATGTTCGCGGTACTCCACGGGGTAGTCGTAGCCCAGAGGGCGGGGAGAGTGTTCGGAAAAGCCCTGCACGACAAGGCCCTTGGCCTGGCCGGCTTCGAACATTTCGCGCACGGAGTCGCGGGCATGGGAGTGATTGGTATGGGTATGGAGATCGACGCGTATCATGGGCGTTCCCTGCTTCTTGAGGATGGAGGAATGGCCTGTGAGGCCGGATACAGCGGGATATGATACGTTCTTTGCGAACAGGCCGCAACAGTGTGAAAAGCCTCTTGCGCAAAGACAGGCTTCCGGCTATTCTCAAAGAACGCGGTCTGCCGTCGTGGCGACTGCAAAGCCTCAGGAGACAACATGGACTTCTTTTTCTTCTTCCTCGGCGTTGCCGGCGTGGCCGCTGCTCTCTATCATCTCAAGAAGAACAACCCCAACAAGCAGCACCATCATTGATCCCCGGCCGGTCTCCCGGCCACTGCGGACGTGAATAGAGGGCGGCGGGGCTTCCCGCCGTCTTTTCTGGCGTCTTCGCTTATGGCGGAGGCGTTTTTTTGTAGGATGACATGATCCATATCGTTCTCTACCATCCGGAAATCCCGCCGAACACGGGCAACGTGGCCCGGCTCTGCGCGGGTACTGGCGCACAGCTCCACCTCATCGAGCCGCTGGGCTTCGTCATCGACGACAAGCACCTGAAGCGCGCCGGCCTCGACTACTGGCCGCATGTGGACTGGAAGGTCTGGCCTTCGCTCGAGGCGTATCTTGAGGCCGACGGCGCAGGGCGCAGGCTGGTCTGCACCAGCGCACGGGGCGGCGAAGCCGTCCATCGCTTTCCCTTCTCGCCTGAGGACAGCCTCGTGTTCGGGCCGGAATCTTCTGGTCTGCCGCCGGAAGTGCTGGAACTCTCCTCCCATCGCGTGCGCATCCCCACCCGGGACTGCATACGCAGTCTCAACCTTTCCACCTCCGCAGGCATAGTTCTGTATTTCGCGCTCGCCGGGACAGGCGCGCTGGAAGCGTGGGGCTAGAGGCTCACTGCCTTTCTGAAACAGAAGACGCTCTGCCGTAGTGGCGGAGCGTCTTCTGTTTTTTCAGCGGTCGAGGGCTTTTGCCGTTCGTTCCCCGAGCACGGCGACTCGTATCTGGTGCAGGTAATCCTGGCTGTTGGCCACATAGAAGGAGAGCGGCCCGGAGAAGTTTTCGCCCACGAGGCCCTGGAGGAGGAGCTGGCTCACCAGCTTTTCAAGGCGCAGTACTTCCTGCATGCGCAGCAGCACCAGCTTTTCGCTTTTGGAGAAGCGGCGCAGGTGATGCAGGAGGGCGTAGTTGGCGCGGGGCTGGTAGAACCAGAAGTACATGAGGTCCAGGGCGTTGATGACGAGGTCGAGCCGGAGCTGAGGATCGCGCTTTTCCAGAGTGTTCAGGAGCTCGGTCGGGTTCGAGATCATGTTCAGCACGTTCTTTTCGGGGAACATGGCCTCGAGGCGGCTGTACAGCGTGAGGGCGTTCTTCAGGCGGCTGCGGTAGTCGGTCATGCGCAGGCGCAGGTTGCGGTCGCGGTCGAATATGCCGTCGGCCACGCCCACGGCGAAGTCGGAGACCAGCTTCACCACGAAGACTGTGAAGGGAACGAGCGCGGCGGCGTCGTAATGGAGCATGCCTGCCGCTCCAAGGAGGGCGGCGTGCACGAGCAGGATGAGCGGCAGGGAGAGCAGCGTGCAGAGGGCGTCCACCCACAGGCTTCGGGCTGAGAAGCCCTGCAGGACGTGCGTGCCCATCTTGAACAGGCCGCAGGCAAGGCCGAGCACGAGGTAGGTGGCTACGGGAGCCGTTACGACGTTCCAGCCCATGCCCTGCTCAAGCACTCTCCAGCGCAGTATGGGTTCGAGGAGCACCACGGCAAGGCCGTTGTACATGAGCGAGGTGTAGAAGTTCGTCCATGTCACATAGCTCTTCCAGTGCAGGAGCGAGGAGCGGTGCCAGCCGCCGTTGCCCAGCACCGACTGCACGATATTGCGCACGGCGGAGATGAGGAACCACAGCGGCGCGCCCAGCCATGCCAGCATGCCCGTCTGCGTGAAGAAGAAGGAGAAGAACGCAGGCAGGAAGCCGATGAAGAAGCGCATGGCGTTGGTGATGCGCGAGTTCAGGTAGTGCATGCGCTCGCCCATGGTGCGTTCTTCTTCCACGGTGGGGCGGAAGCCGTTGGAGAAGATCTTGTCGTTGCCGCCCAGCGTGATGATGTTGCCGCTGGCGGAATCCTTGCTCGTAGCGATGCTGCAGCGGCCTTCGTTGCAGACTACGGAGTTCCTCGAGAAGGCCTTCCACTCCTTCTTCTTTTTCTGGCCGAGGTGCCGCAGGCCGGGCAGATGGCGCAGGAAGCGGATGAGCGGGGAAGCGTCGTCGCTGAGGCCGGAGGTATAGGTTATCTGTTCCTTCAGCTCCGTGCGTATGGGCAGGAGCAGGTGTGCGGAGCGGCCCGTGTCGTCCAGTTCGCGGCGGGCGCGGCGGGGAAGGGTCTCGGGGTAGGCGAGGCCCATGCCGAAGCGGGAGCCCGGGCGGCTGGTGGAGTCCGTTCCCAGCGAGGTGCGGAGCTTGGACGTGCGGTAATAGCTGCAGAACACAGGCAGGTTCTGCAGTATGACGCGCATCTTGCGCACGCGGGGGGAGTCGCTCATGGCGGAATCATGGGCGCTGGCGGATTCGGCATCGTGCAGGCCGGGGGCGAGGTCGCGCAGCATGGAGAGTATGATATGCTTGAGGCGCGGCACGGAGCCGTCGTTTATGGCGTGCTGGAGCTCGTTTATCTGCTGTATGGGCTCCATGTCGCCGTTCTGCCAGTCCTTGAAGTTGAAGAGTTCAAGGTGCGTGATGCCGCCCTTGCAGTCCCAGAGCAGTTCGAGCACGTCTTCGGTAGAAAGCTTGGCGAGGTTCAGCACCACGCGGGCGCTGGGGTAGAGCTGGTCCAGCTTCTGGAGCAGTTCGTAGGGCGAATGGTTCAGCAGTTCCGGGCAGTCTGCCGAATTGCAGGCGTTCTGCAGGTATGCCGATTCCGGGCAGAGATGCGGGTCGTTGAGGCGGGCGAGCACGGCTTCGATGGTGAAGCTGTCCAGCGTTTCCAGCGAGGCCTGCGTTTCTATGCGGCGGCCTTCGGAAAGCTCCGGCGAGGCGAGGGCCTCGCGCAGGCCGGCGGCGCGCTTCTCCATGAAGGGGAATATCTTCTTGTGGATGAATTCCGCCAGATGCTGGAGCGAAGCCTGGCCGCTTCCCACGAAGGCCATGAATTCACTGGCGTTCAGCGGGTCGGCCGTGCCGCCGATGAGCGGGGCGAGGCGCAGGCGTTCGGTTTCGTTCCACAGGTCGAGGATATGCAGTATGCGGCGTTCCAGCCAGCGTGTGGCCGCGCGGCCTTCCTTCATGAGCTGGGCTATTTCGGGCTTGCCGAGGAAATCGGTGAAGTCTTCGGCGCTGGGGACGTTGCGCGGTATCCAGATGAGGTCCACGAGGCGGCCGCGGAACGGCGCATGGAAGAGCAGGCCGATGCGCACATGTATGCCCATGATCTCGGCGGCGCGCAGGAGCTCGTTGGCGGCTTCGGGCGAAACGTAGTTGTAGTAGATGACCGTGAGATAGCGGATGCCCTTGAGCCATGCGTCCATGATGAGATGCGTGGCGTTCTTGCGGCCCTTGGTGTTCGCGTCGTGCACATGGTTGTCGAACACGGCCTGCGTCCAGTCTTCAGGCATCTCCAGCATGAAGTAGCGGTGCAGGAGGCGGCGCACCACGGAGTGGCGGCCGGTGGCGGCCTGGCGGAAGTCGTGGGCGAGGCGGAGCTGGGATTCGAAGTCGCCCTTGGAGCGCACGAGCTCCTTCATGATCTGCACGAGCACGCGGCCCGTGTTGATGCGCAGGAAGGTGCGCGACATGACGAGCACTTCGTCATGCAGGGCGGCAAGGGCCCAGAGCCGTTCGTCGGCCTTGCCCTGTTCCAGCGTGTCCAGCAGGCGCAGTACGGCCGAGGCCATGCGCAGTTCTATGGGGTCGGCAAGCTCGATGATGCCGTTGGGGCTGAGCTTGGACATGAGGCGAGAATGGCCGCTCCGGTTCTTCTTGACCGTCTGGCTTATCATGGCGAGGAGCTGGTAGTCCTCGGGGTCGTAGTAGGGATAATGCGAACTCATAGGATATCCTGAAACTATCGTTGCAGGCATATTAGTATGGCCGCGCCGGAGGTGCAAGCGGAGAGCGTATTTTGCCGGAATTGCATGCGGAACGGAAAGTTTTACAGTGTAATCAAGGGCTTTTGCGGTGTGGCTTGACAGCTTTCCCCTCAGGTGCGATACTGAAAAAGTTATACCCTGAGCGATCACGCTCCCGCGCCGTTCGGAAAAGCTTCCGGAAAGGGTGCGGACGCCATTCTTCGGAGTATGCATGATCTTATTTTTCCGCCGAATCTTTCCGGCGCTCATGGGGGCATTGCTCCTTCTTTCCAGCTTCGTCGCAGAGCCTGCCGAGGCCCGTGTCGAAAAGCCTTTCCGGCAGAGCGGCATAGCCTCGTGGTACGGCTCATGGCATCACGGCAAGGTGACGGCCAACGGCGAAGCCTACGATATGTTCGCCATGACGGCGGCCCACAAGACCATACCGCTGGGCACGCTGGTCAAGGTCACGCGCAAGGACACAGGAAAGAGCCTCGTCGTGCGCATCAACGACCGCGGCCCGTACAAGCGGCGCCGCATCATCGACCTTTCCTACGCCGCGGCCGACAGCCTGCAGATGAAGCGCAAGGGCGTGACCCGCGTGACCATAGAAGTGGTGGGCGACAAGAGCGGCCGCCTGCTTTCCGACAGGCATGAATTCTTCGTGCGCCTGAAGGAAGAAGAGCCCACCGGCAAGGCCATACAGCGGCAGATAGCCCGCCTCACCCGCCTCGGCATGAACGATGCCGCCAGCCTGCTCCATGTGCAGGATGGCGTGATGGCCCTCGGCCCGTTCCGCACCTTTGAAGACGCCCAGAGCGCACTCATCCGCGTGGCCACCACGCACCCCGGCGCAAACATCATGCTTGCTGAAAAGGGGAGCATGAAACCGGCCGTGAACGCCGTAGCCTCGAAGTAGCCGCCCATCGAAGACAAAATGAAAGCCCCAGTCCAAAGAAGGACCGGGGCTTTTCGATTTACTTCGCGGCGAAGTGTTCGCGGAGCTTGGCTGTGTTGGAGAGCCGTTCCGCGTAGCGTTCGAGTGTTTCGCGGAAGGACTTTCTCACGGCGTCGGCCAGAACGTCGGCACCGCCGCCGCACTGCATGCCTCCATCGCCGGTGGAGGAGCGGTTGCCGCTTACGGCAGTCTCGAAGACCTTTCTGTTCCGCTTGTCGCGGATTTCCACTTCAAGGCCGGATTCACAGCTGGCGTGGGCGGTACCAGTGAAAAAGCCCGGCGTGAAAGAAATGGAAGGCTCGAACTCCTTAAGGCGCACGATGATGTAGCCCGCCTTGTCTTCGGCGGCCATGCGTTCCGTGGAGGGGATGTCGGAGCGTTCGTTTATCTGTTCGAAAATCTTTTCCGTAGCGGAATAGACGGAACTTTTGACGGGAGCCTGAATGTCTACGGGATAATGATGCAGGCCGCAGATGTAGGACGTAGGCTTGATGTCCCGTTTGGCCAGGCCGGGGTCGATATTGACGATGAGGTCGAACGTGCCCCGAATCTTTCCTTCATAGGAGGAATAGACGTTGATGTTCTGCACGGATTCCACCGGTGCTTTGTAGGAACAGCCGGAAGCAATCAGGGCAGTCATGGCCAGGGCGGGAAGGAAGTATTTTTTCATAAAAAACTCCAAGGGTAGAGGATAGCAGAAGTATAATAGTATTAGATTATTTTAGAGGTTGAGTCCTATAGCACGCAAAGTATGTTAGTTGCGTTGGGTACTTTTTATGGATGCGGGAGTATCCATATCTATCTGACGCAATTTCGCGTACCCTTGAAATCCTTCGCCTTGAGCGCGGGATGAGCAAGTCTGCGCTTGCGGATTTTGCGGCGATACAGCGAAAATACCTTTTTGAGATAGAGCAGGGTGAGAAAAGGCCGACAGTGAATGCCATTTTCTCTCTGTGCGATGCCCTGCAGGTAGAGCCGGACGAGTTCTTCCGTCAGGTCGTTGCCCGCATGAAGGCACTGCAGAAAGAATCTCCCCGCCAGTAAACGAAGAAAAGCCCCGGAATCCATAACGGACCGGGGCTTTCGCTATTAAAAAGTTTTGAAGGATGGGATGGGGTTCTGGGAAGGGAAGGAAACTTTTGAAAAAGTTTCCTTCCCTTCCCCGCCAAATCACATCAATTCCTTCCACAACGCTTCGGCGGCGCGCTTTGCGCTGCCGGGCTGGCCGCAGAGTTCGCGGAGTTCGGCGAGTTCGCGGTGCATCTTTTCGAGGTGGGAAGGGTCGGAGAGCCACTGGTCCATGCGCTGGTACAGGGGCTCGGGGTCGGCTTCGTGCTGGATATGCTCGGGGAAGCAGGTGCGGTCGAGGATGAGGTTGGTCAGGCTTATCCACTTCACCTTGAGGAAGTTCTTGCCCACCCAGTAGGAGAAGGGCGAGACCTTGTAGGCCACCAGCGTGGGCACGCCGGCAAGGCCCGTTTCAAGGGTGGCCGTGCCCGAGGCCGCCATGATGCAGTGGCAGGAGCGCATGAAGCGGTAGCGGTCCTCGTTGTCCTCCATGACGAGAGGTACGTCGCAGGCCCAGAGACTGCGCAGATAGTCCTCGGTGAAGTTCGTGGAGCGTATGCAGTGGAACTTGAGGTCCGGGTATTTCTGCACGAGCTTCTGCGCACAGGCCGCAAAGGCGGGCAGGAGCGATTCCACTTCCCTGCGGCGGCTTCCGGGCATGAGGCCGATGCGGTGATGCTCCGGCTGGATATGCTTGATGGAGTCGTAGTCCACGAGATCCACGAGCGGGTTGCCCACATAGGTCACGTCCGTGCTGTGCTTCTCGTAGAAAGGCACCTCGAAAGGCAGGATGGAGAAGATGCGCTTTATGTGCTCGCGCAGGAACTTCACGCGGCCCGTGCGCCACGCCCAGACCTTTGGCGGGATGAAGTAATAGACCGGGATGCCGAGGCGGCTGGCTATCCTGGCGATGCGGAAATTGAAGTCCGGCGCGTCGATGAGGAGCACGGCGTCCGGGCGGACGCGCTCCATCTCGCGGCGTATGCGGCGGAGCAGGCTGAGGATGCGCGGCAGGGCGCAGAGCACTTCGGTGATGCCCATGACGGAAAGCTCTTCCACGCGGAACAGGTTCTGCTGTCCGGCGCGGGCGAGGTGGTCGCCGCCCATGCCCACCACGCGGAGCCGGCTTTCGGGCGCGAACTCACGCAGGGCCGAGAGCAGGGAGCCGCCCTGCAGGTCGCCGGATATCTCGCCGGCGCTTATCCACAGCGTTTTCATTCAGCCTCCTTCTTCTTGGGGAAGGCGAAGGGCTCGAGGGCGGGGTACCAGAAGTTGATGGCCGCGCCGACGATGACAGTGAAGACCACGCGGAAGGCCAGCAGGCCCCAGAGAGAGCCGCCCACCAGCATGAGGAGCAGGGTATCTTCGATGAGCGAGTGGGAGAGGCCCAGCAGGGAGATGGAGCAGAGGGCGTCGCGATTCGAGAGCGAGCCTTCCTGCGTTTCCTTGATGAGCAGGCCGCTGCCGTAGAGTATGCCCAGCGTGAAGCCGATGATGACGATGTTCACGGCCTTGGGCGAGATGCCCAGAAGGCGCAGGACAGGGCCGAGGACTCGGCCTATCCACTCGGAGATGCGGAAATAGGTCAGGCCCTTGTGCAGGAGCATGACGGCACAGACGATGACGTAGATCTCGGCAAGGCTTTCGAGGAATTCGAGGAACCAGCCCGACCACGAGGTGGTGGGCTCGGCGGCGAGGAGTATGGCGGCCTTGCCCTGGAGCAGGCCGAAGCCGTCGAGCAGGGCGTGCAGCAGGGCGCCGGCGACTATGGCCGAGAGCAGGCGCAGGGCGAACTGGAAGGGCATGGCCACGCCGCACTGGCCCGCGATGCGCACTTCGATGATGAGGCCGTGGGCGATGAGCACCATGAGGCCGAAAATGGTCATCTGCGCTATCGTGAGGTCAGGGAGCTGGGGCGCAAGGGTGATGAGCACCGCAAGGCCGGAATAGATGCTCACGAAGACGCAGGGCAGCCATGCGAGGCTGAGTTCGGCGGGCAGGCCGAGCAGGTCCATGATGGGGCGCATGGGCATGGCAAGGTAGGGGATGAGACCGCTCTCTTCCAGTATCTTCACCGCGATGAGGATGGGGACGAGGAAGCGGAATATCTTGAGGGCGACCTTGTGGCCTTCGCGCCAGCAGTCCGCGATTATGCTGAAAAGGGCGGACATGGCTTATTTCGCCCGGTCGAGGTAGCCGTAGCGGGCGGCCACGCCGTCGGTTCGGCCGATGATGCGAGCCACCACGGCGTCCACAGTGTCGGGGGTCACCACGCCGAGGTCACGAACGAGGTAGTATTCCATGGAGCCTTCGGAGAGGGCGAGAGTCCACACCACGGCATAGACGGAGCCCACGCCGGGGCGGGAGGGGAATTCGGAAGCCGTGGT
>JAZQMJ010000216.1:0-2377 GCA_045543435.1 Mailhella sp. | reverse complement strand
GTGGCCCGCGTGGAACTCGGCCAGCGCAGCTACCGCGTGGACTCCCGCTACAACGGCGGCGTAGGCGCAAACCTCGGCATCAACCTAGGCTCCGACGCCAACGCCCTTGAAACGCGCGACAAGGTCATGAAGAAGCTGGAGGAGATGCAGCCCTACTTCCCCAAGGGCCTTGAATACCGCATGGTCTTCGACACCACTCCCTTCATCAAGACTTCCGTCAAGGGCGTGGTGCGCACCCTGTTCGAAGCCATCGTGCTCGTCTTCCTCACGCTCCTGCTCTTCCTGCATAACTTCCGCGCCACTGTCATCCCCACGCTGGCCGTGCCAGTGGTCCTTCTCGGCACCTTCGGCGTGCTCTCGGCCTTCGGCTTCACCATCAATACGCTGACGCTGTTCGGCATGGTGCTGGCCATCGGCCTGCTCGTGGACGACGCCATCGTCGTCGTGGAGAACGTGGAACGACTCATGACGACGGAAGGCCTCTCGCCGTACGAAGCCACCAAGAAGAGCATGAAGCAGATCACCGGCGCCATCATGGGCATCGCCGTGGTCCTTGCCGCCGTGTTCCTTCCCATGGCCTTTTTCGGCGGTTCGGTGGGCGTCATCTACCGGCAGTTCTCCGTCACCATCGTGTCGGCCATGTTCCTTTCCGTGGCCGTGGCTATCGTGTTCACGCCTGCGCTCTGCGCCACCATCCTCAAGAAGCATAAGGGCGAGGCCCGCGGTCCGCGCCGTTCCCGCTTCAACGAATTCTTCTCCCGCCTGACCACGGCCTACAGCCATCATGTGGAATCGTGGCTGAAGCATCCGTGGCTCTGCTTCGTTTTCTATGCCGCGATCACGGGCGGCATGATCTACCTTTTCCAGATACTGCCCACGGCCTTTATCCCGCGTGAAGACCAGGGCCGCCTCGTTGTCTCCTACGAACTGCCGCGCGGCTCTACCCGCGCCCAGACCCTTGAAGTGGTGAAGCGCATCGAGAACTACTTCATGGAGCAGGAGAAAGACACCGTGGAGCGCATGAGCATGGCTCTCGGATTCTCCTTCGCCGGCGAAGGCCAGAGCATCGGCCAGGGCTTCCTCGCGCTCAAGGACTGGTCCGAGCGCGAAGGCAAGGGGCAGGACGCCGCTTCCATAGCCCGCCGCGCCAATGCCGTGTTCTCCAAGTTCAAGGAAGCCAAGGTCATGGTCAACCAGCCTGCGGCCATCCCCGGCCTCGGCACGTCCGCCGGTTTCGACTTCCGCCTCGAAGACCGCTCCGGCGTGGGCTATGAAGTGCTGACTCAGGCCTGCCAGACCCTGCTGGAAAATGCCCGCAAGAGCCCGCTCCTTGCGAACATACGCCTCAACGCCACGGAAGACGCCCCGCGCCTGCGCCTTGAAGTGGACCGCGAGAAGGCCGGCATGTACAGCATCAACCTTGCGGAAGTGAACGAACTGCTGAACATCGCATGGGGCGGCTCGTACTTCGACGACTTCATCCATAACAACCGCGTCAAGCGCGTCTATGCCCAGGGCGACGCCCAGTACCGCATGCGTCCTGACGACCTGCGGCTCTGGCACGTCCGCAACAGGCATGGCGAGATGATCCCGCTTTCCGCCTTCGCCACGCTTTCGTGGACCTACGGCCCCACGCGCCTCCAGCGCTACAACGCCTTTACGGCTCTGAACATCCTCGGGCAGGCCGCTCCCGGCGTGTCCTCCGGTGAAGCTATGGCTGAGATGGAACGCCTTGCCGGCGAACTGCCGGACGGCATCGGCTTCGAGTGGTCGGGCATTTCCTATCAGGAAAAGGAATCCAACGCTCAGGCCGCCCCGCTGTACGCGCTTTCCATCCTCGTCATCTTCCTTGCGCTTGCCGCCCTGTACGAGTCGTGGGTGGTGCCGTTCTCGGTGCTCCTGCTCGTTCCTGTGGGCGTGTTCGGCGCACTTGCCGCCGCGTATCTGCGCGGCATGCAGAACGACATCTACTTCCAGGTGGCCATCCTTACCACCATCGGCCTTGCCTCGAAGAACGCCATCCTCATCGTGGAATTCGCCAAGGAACTCCGCTCCGCAGGTATGGACCTGTGGGAAGCGACGGTCAAAGCCTGCGAACTGCGCTTCCGCCCCATCATCATGACTTCCATGGCCTTCCTGCTGGGCGTCGTGCCGCTGGCTATCTCCACCGGCGCAGGCTCGGCCAGCCATAACTCCATCGGTACCGGTATCGTGGGCGGCACCGTCGTCGCCACAGTCCTCGGCGTGCTCTTCGTGCCCGTGTTCTTCTACTACATCATGCGCCTCGTAGAGAAAGTGAAGGGCGGAGCCGATAAGTGATAGACAAAACCGGGGAGGCGCTGCCTCCCCAGGCCCCTCCGCCGGGGAAATAATTCCC
>JAZQMJ010000215.1:0-5023 GCA_045543435.1 Mailhella sp. | reverse complement strand
GCCGGTAATGGTGCCGCCGGAGATGCTCACGGTGTTCTCGTTGGCAGCGGCGCTGTAGCCTTCTATGGTGCCGACCTCTTTGTCAGTTTTTTCTCCTGCGAAGCCGCCATAGATGTCGCCGGTGATGTCGCCGCCTTCGATGATGACTTCGTTGCCGTTGGCAGTGATCTCAAGGTCGACGTAGTAGTTGCCGTTCATATAGTTGGCGGCGCCGCCATAGATATGGCTGGTCAGGGTGCCGTCCTTGAACGTGACCTTGTTCGAGTTGGCGCTGCCGTCATACTGGGCGTAGCCGCCGAAGATCAGGCCGCCGATCTCGGTGTCTGCGCCGTCGATGGTCACTTCGTTGCTGTCGGCATTGTTGAAGCCGCTGAAGCCGCCGGCCAGATAGATGCCCTTTTCAAAGGTGCTGCTGGAGACAGTCAGCTTGTTGCCGATGGCGTCGCCGTCGGAGGCGTTGTTGCCGGCGTAGAGCATGGTTTCCCTGGACTTCGGATTCTTGAAGAACTTGCTGTTGGCGACAGTGAGTTCGTTGTTGCTGGCAGAGCCGTCTTCCTCCAGATCATTCTGGATGCTGCCTGCGTAGACAGTGCCGGTGATGGAGCTGTCAGTGATGCTCACCTTGTTGTTTTCAGCCGTACCTGCGCCGTTGTCGACGGCGTGATACTGGGCGATGCCGCCATAGACGTTGTTGTACAGGGTGGCGTTGCTGATCTCGACAGTGTTGTCGGAAGCTTCAAGAGAGGCAACAGCGGCGATGACACGGGTGCTTTCGCCGAAAGTGCCGCCGGTGATGGTAATAGTGTTGCCGTTCGCCTCGGACTGGCCGAAGCCGCCCCAGATGCGAGAGCCGCTGATGGTGCCGCCGGAGATGGTCACGGAGTTTTCGTTGGCAGTGCCGATGATCTCGCTCTTGCCGCCGTAGATGTCAGCGGTGACAGTGCCGCCGGAAATGGTCACGCTGTTTTCGTTGGCGCTGCCTTCGCGAACCTTCTGATGGCTGGCCTGGTTTTCAGCGATGCCGCCGATGACGGCAGAGGCAGTGATCTTGCCGTTCTTGATGACCACGGCGTTGCCGGTAGCACTGCCCTTGTCCTGGGCGCGGCCGCCATAGACGAGGCTCTTGATGTCGGAGTCGGCGCCGTCGATCTCGACGAGGTTGTCGATGGCGTCGCCGAACTCGCTGTAGCCGCCGTCGAAGCCGTTGCCGGTCGTGGTCTTGATGAGGTTGTAGGCGTAGACCTTGTTGCCTATGGCATCGCCGAAGCCGTCAGCAGAGCCGGCCTTGATGGAGTTGGTGACAGTGCTGTTCTCGATGTTGATGATATTGCCTTCGGCGTTGCCCGTGCTGTCGGTGTGGTCGTAGCGGGAGACGCCGCCGGTGAGGTAGGCGACCTCAGACTGGGCCTTGACGTTCACGACGTTGCCGTTGGCGTTGCCGTACTGGGCGTCGCCGCCGACGACGATAGAGGTGACCTTGGAGCCCTCGAGGTTGACGGTGTTGTTATTGGCGTTGTTCCAGCCCCAGCCGCCGATGACGCCGCCGGTGATGCTGTAATGGTTGACCAGTTCGCCCGCGGCGGAGGAATTCTTGACGCTCACAGTGTTGCCGTTGGCATCGGCGCTCTTGCCGCCTTTGTAGGAGGTGGCGCCGAAGATTCTGTTTGCGTAGCTGCCGCCGGTGATGCTCACAGTGTTGCTGCTGTAGCTGTCGAAGTGGCCGATGCCGTTCTTGGTGCCGGTCCAGTCGCCGGTATTGAGCGTGTCGGGGTTGTTGCTCTTGGCAGTGGCATAGGTCTTGATAGTGCCGGAGAGGGAAGCTTCGCCCAGCTTGCTGAACAGGTCGGCTTCAGTCGCGGCAGTGACCGAGCTGGACCCGTATTCTGCGCTGTACTGAGTGCCGTCGTAGGTGATGGACAGGGAGGAGGCTTCAGCCGCGCCAGCGCCGCCAAGCGCGAGCATAGAAGCCACGGCGAGAGAGCCGAACGTGTTGATGAGGTTGCACTTCTTGAGAACGGCCTTGTAGCGGTTCACGAGATTGCCGATTGCACCCTTGGTAAGCATGGAAATACTCCTCTGTTGTATTAGATTTGAGAGAAATCAAAAAAAGATTCCTTTAGTGTATTTGTTTTTTTTTTTTTTTTCAATGGGTTAGGAGTTATTTCTATATTTTTTCTTTTGGGTAGATATTTCATGGAGTTATTCATATCCCTACTCGATATATGGGAAATAATAGAGTGATTGCAGTGGCTTGCTCGAAGTAGCGGAGGACTTGCAGTCGCTGGCGGCGTGCGCAGGCTTTCCGCGCCAGCACAACCCCTTTCCCCCCTCAAAAAAAAGCTCGCAAAAAAGCCCCGGACCTGTGCGGCCTCGGGGCTTCGTCATTCCAAATGAAAGGCTTTGGAAAAAGGGGGAGGGGGGCGGAGAGGGAGAAAAGGACCTTTCCCGAAAGGTCTTTTCCCCTATTCCCCAAAACGAAAAGGCCCTCGATCTCTCGAAGGCCTTTTGCGGTTAATATGGTCTAACTCTTACTTCCCGGTCTCGATGCGGTACTGGGCTATGTCTTCCACAGTGGCGAGGGGCATGCCGTGCTTGCGGGCGAATTCGGCCACTTCGGGCAGGCGGGCCATGGTGCCGTCTTCGTTGGTGAGTTCGCAGAGCACGCCGGCGGGGGTGAGGCCGGCGAGGCGGGCGAGGTCGCAGGTCACTTCGGTGTGGCCGCGGCGTTCCAGCACGCCGCCGGGGCGGGCGCGCAGGGGGAAGATGTGGCCGGGGCGGTTCAGGTCTTCGGGCTTGGCGTCGGGCGCGATGGCGGCGCGGATGGTGGTCACGCGGTCGGAGGCGGAAACGCCGGTGGTCACGCCGCGGGCGGCCTCGATGGTCACGGTGAAGGCCGTGCCGTTCTTGTTGGTGTTGTCCTTCACCATGGGGTCGAGCCTGAGGGCGTCGGCCTTTTCGTCGGTGAGGCAGAGGCACACGATGCCGCTGCATTCGCGGATGAGCAGGGCCATCTGCTGGGGGGTGATGGTCTCGGCGGCGTAGATGAGGTCGCCTTCGTTCTCGCGGTCTTCGTCGTCCACGATGAGGACGCCCTTGCCGGCGGCGATGGCGGCGATAGCGGCTTCGGCGCGCTCGCGGGCGCTGCCGAACGTTTCGAGTATGGAGGGCTGATGCATGAAAACTCCCTGTGGGTTCACGGCATCAGGGCGGCGGAAAAGCGCTGTGAGAGAGGAGAATCGCCCGAAAGGGCGTAGGACCATTCTCTTTCTTCCGGACTTTGACCGTCGGCCCCGGACTTGCACCGGGTCTGCGGCCTCCCCGTGGAGTCCGCTCGCGGGCTTCTCGCTGTGGCGAGTCACCGCCGGTGGGGAATTCCACCCCGCCCTGAGAAATCTTCACCTCTTTTAATATGTTTAGATGTGGTGTCAAGGGGAAGAGGGGCAGGGAGCTTTTGCGGTCATTGTTGACACGGCGCAGTCGAGGATTTAATATGAAGAAAGAAAAGGGAGAGCTGTATGAAACCTAGTTTGACCAGGCTTGCCGAGTATCTCGCGGGTTTTCTTTCTAACCTTGCCGTGGCAGGTGTGGCACTCGCGGTTTTCAAATCGGATGAAACCCTGACGGCACTCCTCGCATCACTTTTTGCCTTGGCCGCAGGCGGCGTAATCGTTTACTTGATCGGGGGTAAAAAATGAGTACGACCATGCTCCTTGTCTTTCTTTTCATTGCCGTTGTCGGAGCTGTCGGCATCGGAGCCGCGCTTGCCTCGCGCGGATAGTTCCCGCACCTCGCGCCGCCCTCATCCGGCGGCCTTTTCCTTTTAAAGGGCTCTTTCCCTTGCTCGTTCTTTCCTTCGCCTTTCCTCTCCATTGACAACCCAGCCCAATCCTGAGAAAATGCGCGTTTATTACAACGAAAAGCCGGGACTCCCGGCAGGAGATAGACCGATGATGAGCATTGACGAACAGGTGAAGATAATCCGCCGCGGCATCGTGGACCTCGTGAGCGAAGAAGACCTCCGCAAGAAGCTGGCCCGCGACAAGCCCCTGAACATCAAGGTCGGCTTCGACCCCACCGCCCCCGACCTGCACCTCGGCCACACTGTGGTCATCCACAAGATGCGCCAGTTCCAGGAGCTGGGCCACAGCGTCACCTTCCTCATCGGCGACTTCACCGGCCGCATCGGCGACCCCACCGGCAAGTCCAAGACCCGCCCCCCGCTCACCGAAGAGCAGGTGAACAAGAACGCCGAGACCTATAAGGAACAGGTGTTCAAGATCCTCGACCCCGCCAGGACCAGCGTGGCCTTCAACTCCGAGTGGTGCGGCGCCTTCACCCCCGGCGACTTCCTGCGCCTCATGTCCAACACCACCGTGGCCCGCATGATGGAACGCGACGACTTCGCCAAGCGCTACCGCGAGAATTCGCCCATCTCCCTGCATGAATTCATGTATCCGCTCCTGCAGGGCTACGACTCCGTGGCCCTCAAGGCCGACGTGGAAATGGGCGGCACGGACCAGATCTTCAACCTGCTCATGGGCCGCACCCTGCAGAGCCACTACGGCCTCGAACCCCAGTGCGCCCTCACCATGCCGCTCCTCGTGGGCCTCGACGGCGAACAGAAGATGTCCAAGTCCTACGGCAACTACATCGGCGTTGCCGAAGCCCCCGCCGACCAGTTCGGCAAGGCCATGAGCATCTCCGACGACCTCATGTGGAAGTGGTACGAACTCATCTCCGTGAAGAGCATGGACGAGATAGAAGACATGCGCGCCCGCGTGCTCGCCGGTTCCCTGCATCCCAAGCTCGTGAAGGAAGAGCTCGCCATGGAGATCGTGGCCCGCTACCACGGCGACGAAGCCGCCCTCGCCGCTCGCGAAGGCTTCAACAACGTGTTCAAGAAGGGCGGCATCCCCGAAGACGCCATCACCTACAGCATCGAAGAAGGGGAAAACTCCTGCCCCGTGGCCGTACTGGCCGCAACTGGTCTGGTTCCTTCCCGCGGCGAAGCCAAGCGCAAAAT
>JAZQMJ010000214.1:0-6804 GCA_045543435.1 Mailhella sp. | reverse complement strand
CCGCAGGCCCTGCCTTCGGCGCCCTCATCGACCGTGCGAAGAAAATGCAGACTCCCCTGGCCCTCTCGCTCATCATCGCGGCCGCCAGCGTCCTCTGCCTGGTACTCCTCGACGGCATCACGGCCGCCCTGTGCAGTGTTTCCCTGCTTGCTGTGAATACGGCTATCGCTTCCAACGGACAGGGCGCATATGCGCTCTCTCTCCCGGCGGCACGACGTTTCGGCCGGAGCAGGACCATGGGGCTCTACAACGTGGCCATGCGCATCGGACAGGTACTCGGCCCGCTCAGCCTCGGCATCATGATGGCTGTCTGGGACGCCCGTTTCGGCCTGACAGTCCTCGCGGCATTCACACTGATATGTGCCGTCCTTTTCTACGCCCTGAGCCTGCGAGGAAAAAAAGAGCAGGCCTAGGAAAACTCATGATGCAAGTCCAGCGTTCACAGGTTCTCCCCATGGAAATGACCATATGAGAAGATTCAGCTTCCGTCCTGCGGAATCCCCGGATATCGACGCCCTCGTCACGCTTGAAAAAGCCGTAGAAACGGCTCTTCCCAGCCGCGACATGTTCGCCATCGACGATGCGGATTTCTATGTGCCCATAATAGCCGGAGCCGGGCATATACTGCTCGCCTTCGATGAGGAGCAGGAACTCGCCGGAGTGAGCGTCATCCGCTGCCCTTCTCCTGACGATGCCGAAAACCTTGGACACACGCTCGGACTCTGTGAGGACGACCTGCTGAGGGTCCGGCACGCGGAATCTATCTTCATCCGGCCCGACTGCGCAGGCTTCGGGCTGGCGGGCAGACTTCTGCGCGAGAATCTCCGAATCACCGAGGACTCTGGGCGCGACCTCACCTTCGCCACCATCTGGCCGCACAATACCCCCAGCCTGAAGCTCCACCTTGCCTGCGGATTCCACATCAGGGCTTTCGCGCTGAAGTATGGCGGAAAGCCGCGCTTCGTGCTTATGAGATCGCCGTCCGCTCCGGTATTTTCAGAAGAGGTCCAGTATGCCTCGGCAGGAGATTTTAAAACGCATAAACGACTGCTCGCCGGCGGGTGGGCCGGGACTGGATGCCGCGTTTCTCCTGCGGGTGAGGCATCCATCGAATATCGCCGCATCCTCGAATCTGCGGCCAGCTGAAAAACGATAAAGAAGAGCGGAGGCCGACACTGTCGATCTCCGCTCTTTTCAATGTGCTATGATCAGCTTCTCTTGAAGCATATCATGGTGATATCGTCCGACTGGGCCGCTTTTCCCCTGTGGGCCTTCACGGCATCCATGACGCCGGCCAGCACTTCTTCGGGGGAAGCTTCCCGCATCCCCTCGAGGACCTCGGCTATCCGCCCTTCCGTGAAAAGTTCCTTCCCTTCATCCATGGCTTCGGAAACGCCGTCTGTATAGACGAGGCAGTATTCCCCGGGAGCGATGACAGCATGGCAGGGCTCGAAATCCATGCCTTCCATCGCGCCGACGAGCGGGCCGCTGGTATCCGTAAGGGCCCTCACAGCGACGGAGCTGTCCGGGCTCACCACGAAGGGCGGGCAATGCGCGCCGCTGGCGTATTCGAGCTCGCCGCTCTCAGGATCGAAAACACCTATGAACAGGGTGACGAACATACAGCTGGGATTGTTCTCGGCAAGGCGGTCGTTGATGCGCCGCATGGCTTCGGCACAGCCAAGGCCTTCCGCCAGTGCATAGCGCACGAGAGTGACAGTCATGGACATGAACAGCGCGGCCGAAACGCCCTTGTCCGACACGTCGCCTATGACGATAACCTGCCGCCCGTCGGGCGCAGTGAAGAAGTCATAGAGGTCGCCGCCGACTTCCTTGGCTGGTTCGAGGAAGGCATGTGCGGAGTAATGCTCGCTGCGAGGCGCACTGTCAGGCGGAGGCAGTATGCCCATCTGTATGTCGCGGGCGGCATTGAGTTCACCTTCCATGCGCTGGCGTGCGGCAAGCGTTTCCTTGAGATTGCGTATGTTGCTGTCCAGCGCCTTGCCCATGGCGGCAAAGGCAGAGGCGAGCTGGCCCATCTCGTCGGAACGATGCGCAGGCATGTCCTCGCGTATTTTTTCCTCGATATGGGTCTCGCCTTCGATACTGAAATCGTCCGCCGCAAGATCCTGCGCTTTCTGGGTAAGGAGCTGGAGAGGCTGGATAAGACGTGCCGTCAGCGTAAACATGACAAGGAAGCTCAGAAGGATGACTATGGCCGCAAAGGACAGGAGATACCAGGTGAGTTCCCGAGCCGGAGCAAAGATGGCATCCTTAGAGATGAGAGCGACTATATACCAGTCCAGCGCCTTGAAATGCTCCAGCTGGTACAGGAATTCCATACCGAGGGACCCCACGCCTTCTCCTTCGAGATGCTCCTGCTTCCGGGCATGAGCCAGAGCCTTTTCGGGGATGTCGGCAAGGGCGATGGGCTTGCCTCTGGACGCGATGACAGTGCCATCCCCCGCAATGACGGCCACGGAAGCATCCTCATGCATCTGGAGTTCGGCAATGCGCTCGCGGAGGCTTTCCACCATGCCCCGCTCCGTCTGCATGCGGCTCAGAACGATATGCTCTATCTCTACGCCGAGCACGAGCATCCCTTTGCCCGGCACTGGCATGAAACAGAGGAGTACGGGAACATTTTTGCCGGAACTGCCTTCGGTTTCCACAACGGCGAAGGAGCAGTCCGCCTGCCCTGGCCGAGCTATGAACTTGGACTGCAGGGGCTGCCCCTTGAAGTCCTTGACTCCGGCGGCTGCGGCCCGCGTGATGAGCTGGTCGGAAAGCAGCGGCATGCCGCTCATATCGAACAGCGCGAAGTGGTAATTCCAAGTATGGAGAGCCTGCTTCCAGTGCTCAAGCGTGTAGTCCGCCGTGACCCCGTCATTCATCATGCAGAGGTTGCGGATCAGTTCCCCTGTGACCTCAAGGTCTTCCTTGGCAATGCGCACAGAATCTACTTCTGCGGCAAGCATCTGCATATATCGCTGGCTTATGCTGTCTTCGACGAGCCTGACAGTGTTGACGAAGGAATCATGCTCACGCTTCTTGCCCGTATCCTGCAGATATCCGCTGCTGAAAAAGATGATAGGCATTGCGGCAAGGGCGATGGCTACACCGACAAGAAGAAACAGCTTGGCACGGAAAGAGGGGTTCATTCCTTCTCCTCCTCGATGCGAAGCAGTTTCTTGCGCAGACCTTCGCGAGTGATGCCCAGGAGCTCTGCCGCCTTCGCCTTGCGTCCGCCGGACGCTTCAAGAGCCTTTCGTATAAGCCTCTCTTCCATTTTCTGGAGATTGAGCGAAGCCGAGCCCGCCTCTTTCTTCGAGGAGGCTTCCCGCTGGCGTATGTAGCCTTTCGCGGCATCAGAGGAAAGGATGCGAGGCGAAAGATGCTCAAGCTCCACCACATTTCCGGGCGTAAGAGCCGCGGCCCTCTTCATCTCATTGTTCAGTTCGCGGACATTGCCCGGCCAGGGATAGCGCAGGAGCAGGCCCTGCACGGCAGGTGAAAGCGTGAGCCGGGAACGCTTCATCTCGACGCAGTTCTTCTCGAGGAAGGACTGGGCGAGGAGCAGTATGTCGTCGTCGCGTTCCTGGAGAGGAGGAAGGCGCAGTTCCACCACGTTGACGCGGTAGAAAAGGTCCTCGCGGAAGCGGCCTTCACGCACGGCCTGCTCCAGGTCCACATTGGTGGCGCAGATGAGGTTGATATCGACAGGGATGGACTGCGCACTGCCCACGCGGGTCACTTCGCTGAGTTCGAGTACCCGCAGGAGCTTGGCCTGATTGGCAAGGCTCATCTCGGCAAGCTCGTCGAGGAACAGCGTGCCGCCGCTGGCTTCCTCGATGAGGCCCTTGCGCGCGTTGACTCCCGTAGCCACGCCCTTTTCGATGCCGAACAAGGTGCTTTCGAACAGCGTATCCGGGATGGCCGTGCAGTTGACGGCGATGAAGGCCGCCTTGCTTCGGGCAGAATGATGATGGATGTAGCGGGCGAGAACTTCCTTGCCAGTACCGGTAGGGCCGAGGATAAGGGTATTGATAGGACGAAGCGCAATGGAGCGCGCCAGCTCGAAGACCCTCCGCATGGCCTCGCTCTGCCCTATGATGCCTCTGCCGGGGCTGAGCATCTCCTGCACCTGCCGGGTCAGGTCCTCGTTCCGTTCCGTCAGGAACTGGTGCAGGGCCTCCAGCTCGGCATTCTTGCCGCGAAGCTCCTGGATGAGCTGGTCGTTCTGATATTCCCGGGCCTCTACGCGGACCAGCATCATGCCGAACGCTTCCGCCAGCCGAGCGAGGTCGGCAGGGGCCGCACCTTCACGGGTGAGTTCGAAGAGCCTGTCGCATTCGGCATATCTGCCCAAGGCAAGCTCTTCACAGAGTTTCGTGAGCAGAGAATAATAGCTGTCTGTCATCTTATCGTCCACGCCAGTCTCACTTTTCGCTTTCAAGGCTCTGCACCCAACGCAGGACCTCGGCCACAGGACCTATCAGATCTCTGGGTATGTATCCGTTCTCTTCGCCGTTGTGATACAGCGCACGCGCCAGGGGTACGTTCCGCATGATGGGTATGCCGGCCTCCCGGGCCGCTTCCATCATACGCAGGGCCCGCGGCCCCTCGCCCTTGGCAAGGATGACGGGCAGCGGCGTCCTGCCCTGCTCGTAGTCCAGGGCCACGGCGAAATGGGTGGGGTTGGTCACGAGCACCTTGGCCTTCTTCACACGGCTCACGCCGCTCTCGCTGAGAAGCTCCTTCTGCAGCTGTTTGCGCTTGCCCTTGATGTGCGGGTCGCCCTCGCTTTCCTTGTACTCGCGTTTGACCTCGTCCTTGGTCATCATATGGTTCTGCGTGTATTTGTACTTCTGGTAAAGGTAGTCGAGAGCCGCGATGACGGCGAACGCCCCGGCAGACTTCAGGATGAGTTCGCCCGCCACAGAGCCGAGAACGCTCCACATGGCCCCAATGCCGCGCTTCGGCATTTCGAAAAGCACCGGGAGATACTCGTCGAGAACGGACATGACCACATAGCCAAGCACGGCCACTTTGACGATATTCTTTGCCAGCTCGAAAAGGTTCTTCATGGAGAAGACCTTCTGGAACCACTTCTTCGGATCAAGATTCTCCAGCTTCGGGATGGCGGCCTTCACGGCAAAAAGGAAACCCGTCTGGGAAAAGATGCCGATGAAGGCAAGAGCCATGACTATGCCCACCACAGGAGCGACAAGGGCGATGGACGAATCGATGACCACGGGCACAGCCTTCGCCATGGCCTCCTCATACGGAAGGTGGCAGAAAAGCATGGGCACCACGACCATCTGGGATATCGTTTCGAAAATATTGTCGCCGTTGGCCACAAGGTACAGCCCTATGCCCAGCACCGTGAGAGCAGGCGCGATATCCTGGCTTTTGCAGATATCGCCCTTCTCCCGCGCTTCTCGCAATCGTTTCGGTGTAGGCTGTTCTGTCTTGTTGCTCATGGCATGATGAGATGCAGATGCTGCAGATCGGCCCCGAAGGACTCAAACATGCTCAAGGTGCCGTTCATGAGCATGCCGAAATAGAAGATGAGCAGGAAAGAAGCGAGGCCGCTCTTCACGGGCATGGCAAGAACATACACGTTGAGCTGGGAGGCGAAGCGGTTGATGAGGCCGAGGGAAATATCGGTGAGCAGGCAGGCCACGATGATAGGCCCGGAAAGGAGCATCATGTCCAGAGCGAGCTTGCCCACCTTTCCGGCGAAGAACAGCGAGAGCGAGGGCCTGCGCAGGAGTTCGCCCGGTATGGCTTCCCACACCGGCCACAGCTCATAGCTTCCGTAGATGACGCCGAGGAAGGAAAAGAAAGCCCCGGTAGAGAAGAACACATAGACCGCGCTCTGGAAGAGGAAGGTGGCCGTAGGCGATGACTGCTCGCCGGTGATGGCGTCCGTATCCTGCGCCATGCCTGCGCCGCGCTGGTTGTCGATGAAGAAGCCGGCACACTGGATAGTCCAGAACATCATGCCTGCCAGCAGGCCGAGGAGCAGGCCCAGCAGTATCTCCTTGACGAAGAGGCCGCCGAGGATGACGCAGGACATGAGCTCAAGGCCCTGCCACGGCGGAAGCTGGCCCACTATCATGGGGTGCAGGACAAGGTACAGCGCCAGCATGATGATGAAGCGGAGCTGGCCCGTTATCTGCGTGCCGGCAAAGAACGGCGCGATGTTCATGATCATGAGCAGGCGCGCAGAGCCCAGCAGGAAAGCCTGCAGGTGTTCGACAGCACTGAATGCTCCAAGGAACTCGATCATGAGGCCGCCTTCCCGTTACAGCAGATAGAAACGCGAGAATATCTCGTCGCCGAAGCGGAGGAGCTCGCTCGACATCCAGCCGCCGAGCAGGAACAGGGAGACGACCACGGCGATGAGCTTCACGCCGAAGGTGAGCGTCTGTTCCTGAAGCTGGGTCACCGCCTGTATCAGGCTGAGCAGTATGCCGATGACCGAAGCGATGACGATGGGCGGCAGAGAAATGATGAGCACCAGATACAGCGCCTGACTGGCATATTCCATGGCTGCGGTATGCATGCTCTGCTCCTAGATGCGTATGCGGTTCACGGGCTGCACAGTGATCTCAGGCGTGACTTCCTGATAGGCCATGACGGGCAGCTCGTAATGCTTGCTTTCGATGAGGCGGCGCACATAGCGGCGGATGTCCATGGAGGCCATGAGCACAGGTTTCTGCGTGCTGGTCTTGTATTGCCCGGCCGCGTCGCCCACAGCCTTGATGATGCGCTGGGAGGTCTCGGGGTCGAGCGAGA
>JAZQMJ010000213.1:0-10643 GCA_045543435.1 Mailhella sp. | reverse complement strand
TCCGTCTGGTCAGCCGCAAGGCCGACGAGGAACTCGGCCCGGACCTTCTGCGCCGCCGCCTCTCCGATGCCCTCGCCCTGCGCCAGCGCATGTTCGACCGCCCCTTCTATCGCCTCTGCCACGGCGAAGGCGACTTCCTGCCCGGCCTCGTGGCCGACCGCCACGGCGACCACATTGTCTGCCAGGTGACCACCGCAGGCATGGAAGCCCAGACCGAAACGCTGGTCAGCCTGCTGGACGAACTCCTGCACCCCGTCTCCATACTTCTGGCCAACGACGTGGCTTCCCGCTCCCTCGAAGGGCTGGAACGCTTCCAGAAGGCCGCCCTCGGCACTGTGCCCGAAGAGACCGCCGTGGAAGAGAACGGCATGACCTACATGGTCCCGCTGGCCGGTGGCCAGAAGACCGGCTGGTTCTACGACCAGCGCGTGAACCGCGCCGCCCTCAGCCCCTTCGTGAAGGCCCAGCCCGGCTGTTCCGTGCTGGACGCCTTCTGCTATGCCGGTTCCTTCGGCGCCCTTGCCGCCAAGAACGGCGCCGGCTCCGTGAGCTTCATGGACGCTTCCGCCCAGGCCCTCGACTATGCCCGCCGCAACGCCGCCTCCGTGGGCTGCGACGCCGAGACCCTGCAGGGCGACGCCCTCGGTCTGCTGGCCGACCTGCGCCGCGAAGGACGCCAGTTCGACATCGTCTGCGTCGATCCGCCCGCCTTCATCAAGCGCAAGAAGGACGCCAAGCAGGGCCTCGAAGCCTACACCCGCGTGAACGAGCTGGGCCTCGATCTCGTGAAGCCCGGCGGCATGCTCATGACCTGCTCCTGCTCGCACCATCTGGAAGCCGAAGCCCTGCGCAACATGGTCACCCGTGCCGCAGGCAAGCGCCGCCGCTTCGCACGCCTGCTCTTCCAGGGCTTCCAGGGCCCGGACCATCCCATCCACCCTGCCATGCCCGAAACGGCCTATCTCAAGACTTTCCTGTTCCATCTTCCGGAATAAACGAACGAGGTCCCCATGTCTTTCCAGGCTACCCGCATGCTCACCCCCGGCCCGACCCCCATCCCGGACCGCGTACGCCTTGCCATGGCCGCGCCCCTGCCCCATCACCGCAAGGACGCTTTCAAAACGATCATGCATGAGAACCAGGACATGCTGAAAAAGCTGTTCTGCACCGAAGGCCCGGTCATCCCGCTGGCCTGCTCCGGCACCGGCGCCATGACGGCTTCGGCCTTCAATCTCTTCGAGCCCGGCGAAAAGGTGCTCGTGGCCACGGCTGGCCACTTCGGCGACCGCTGGATAGACATCGCCAGGATGCGCGGCCTCGATATCGTCATGCTCCGCTGGGAAGCCGGTGAAGCCATCGCACCTGAAGCCATACGCGAAGCCCTCGATGCCGATGCCTCCATCCGCGGCGTCTTCATGCAGATATCCGAAACGTCCACCGGTGTCCTGCACCCTGTGAAGGACGTGGCCGCCATCACCCGCGAACGCGACGTTCTCCTCGTGGCCGACGGCATCTCCGCTGTCTCCCTCTCGCCCATACTCATGGACGAATGGGGCATCGACTGCCTGCTCACCGGCTCGCAGAAAGGCCTCATGCTTCCCCCCGGCATGGCCTTCGTGGCCCTCTCGCCCCGCGCATGGGCCCGCGCCGAACAGGTGCGCCCCACCTGCTTCTACTTCGACCTCATCGGCGAACGCGAGAACTGCGCCAAGGATCAGACGCACTACACCTCGCCCATCAGCCTCATGGTCGGCCTGAACGAAGCCCTCAAGATGCTCTTCGAATACGGCATGGAAAACGTCTTCAAGAAGCAGTACGCCCTCATGAAGATGGCCCGCGCCGGCGCTGAAGCCATGGGCCTCGAACTCTTCGTGAAGGAAGAGAAGTACAGCACCTGGGGCCTCACCAGCATCTGCCTGCCCGAAGGCGTGAAGGCCAGCCCCGTCATCGCCAAGGCCTGGAAGGACTGCAGCGTCATCCTCACGGCAGGTCAGGGCGAACTCAAGGAAAAGGTCATACGCCTCGCCCACATGGGCTGGGTGGACTGGGCCGACATCGCCGCCGGCCTGCACGCTCTGGCCTACAGCCTGCCGGAAAAGCCGCAGGGCGCCTACCTTGAAGCCGCGCTGGACGCCTACCACAAGGCACTGGCCGAATAAGCCCCTTCCACAGATATGAAGAAAGGCCGTCTCGTCATGAGGCGGCCTTCTTTTTTATCGAAGAATCATGCATACGCCTGTGAACACGCACAGGCAGGCTATGGCTTTCTTGAGGAGCGAGGTGTCCATGCGCCGGGCCACGCGTATGCCGGCCCACACGCCCACGCCCTGCAGGAACACGGAGGTGATGGCGATGTACCAGTCTATCTGGTCGATGAGGATATTGCCGATACTGCCGGAGAGGCAGGCGAAAGTCTGGAACGGCTGGGCCGCGGCCACAGTGGCGAAGGGGGCAAAGCCCATGACTATCATCATGGGAACGGAAAGCACGGGGCCGCCCATGCCGGTGAGCCCTGCCATGAAGCCTGCAAAGGAGCCGACGAAGACCAGATAGCGGAAACGCCCCTTCTCAGTGGACATGCTGCCGATGGGGCGCGGAGGACGGAAGGCCGCCACGCCCGCAAGGATGATGAGCAGGGCAAGGATGACGTTGAGCGCGACAGCCCCGACGATGAACTTGGTGAGCGCGCCGAAGAAGCCGAAGATCATGGCACCGATGCACTGGGGCAGGACTATCTCCTTCTGCAGGCTTCCTCCCTTCCAGTGGAGCCATGTTCCCCAGGCCGCAGTAAAGAAGAAACTGCAGAGTGCCGTACCCGAAGCCAGCGGCAGGGGCATGCCCGTGCTGTACTGGATAGCCGGGATGAGCAGTATGCCGCCAATGCTGGTAGCACCGCAAAGGAAGCCGACGACGACGAAGCTCAAAGCCAGAAAAAGGGTCATATATTCTCCTGCGGATATCCCGCCCTTCAGTCTGCGCCCATCCTAGTACTAATGCCCCGGGCTGTATATCCCTATTTCAGTCTGAGCGTCAGTCAGAGATACAGGAACGGCATTTTCGCACAGGCACGCCGATTTTCCGAAAAAACTCGATCCTGCGCTATCATTGCCCCCTAAAATACGTTCTCATCGCTCGTGCATTATGGTACAAACAAGGCGTCCTGTTCTGGCAGAACACCATGGAACATCATCCAAGGAGAGCTACCTTGCGCCTTTTCCTGCTCACCCTTTTCTGTCTGACCCTGTTCGCCCTGAACTCCATACTCTGCCGGGCCGCGCTCATCACATGGGGCATGGAGCCTCTGCAGTACACGGCCGTGCGTTCCCTTTCTGCCGCGGCCATGCTGGCCTTCCTCTGCATGTCGCGCGTCATCAAGCCGCAGGAAAATGGCGGGACTATCTGGAAGCAGGTATGGCAGCAGAGTTCCTGGGCCGGCGGCATGTGCCTCTTCATGTACATGCTCTCCTTCTCGCTGGCTTATGTGAGCATCCCCTCCGCCGCCGGCACGCTCATCCTGAACATCTCCGTGCAGTTCGGCATGGTCGGCTGGGGCATCTATCAGGGGCTCAATCCCAACCGCCGCCAGGTCTCCGGCCTTGCCATCGCCTTCGTCGGCCTTGCCGCTCTCATGTCGCCCGGCCTCACCGCACCGCCTCTGGTCAGCTCCCTGCTCATGGTCGTCGCCGGCCTCGCCTGGGCTGGCTATACGCTCTGCGGACGAGCCGCCACCTCCGCCCCTCTGGCAACGGCAGGCAACTTCTTCCGCTGTGCCGTGGCCGGCACCATAACCGCCGGACTCGCCCTCTGCCTTGAAGGTGCGGCGCATCCCCTTGCCTATCTCTGCGCGCTGTCTGCCGGTGCGCTGGCTTCGGCTCTCGGCTATACGCTCTGGTACGCCGTGGTGCCCCGCTACAGCCTCGTGGGTTCCTCCATCATCCAGCTCAGCGTCCCGCTCATCACCGCCGTGCTGGCCGTCATCCTGCTGGCCGAACCCATCACCCTGCGCCTCGTGGTCTGCGCCATACCCATCCTCGGCGGCATCTGCCTCGCCCTGCTGGCCAAAAAGAACGCGTAACGTCCCTCTCTTCAGCCTCCTCTGCCCTCTCCTGCCTCGTCTTTGCGGGAGGGGGCTTTCTTTATATCCAGAACGGCCTGCCGGCTCGGAGCATAGAAGAAGCCCCACCTGCCGGAGAGATTCCAGCTGGCGGGGCCTTTCGTATCCAGTCAAACAGCAATGCTGTCAGTTCTTCTTGCCATGGCTGCGGCGATAGTCATCGTAACCATCCCAGCAGAGCATGCCGATGAAAGCAATGCAGGTACCAATGGCAAGCCAGGCAACACAAAGGTCAAAGGGGCTAAGCTTATCGAACATATTTCCACCTTCTCGTCAGAGGAGTGAAAGGCAGATTGAAATTTCTGCCCGTAGAAAAAAGACCTTCTGAACCTTTTCCCTTCAGACTGCAGAAATGGCACAGAACACTTACAACACATAAAAGAACACAAAACTGAAAAATCATCTATTCTTGTACCGCATATTCCAGCCATCAAGAATGGATGAATGACTCCTTACTTATTCCATAAGGAAATATTTCACGTTCTTTTCGTGAACTATATAATCTTTCCCACTCTGGTCAATATATTATTTTTTCCGCACAGATACGAAAATAAAATTGATCATGTACCGCCAATTTATCATTGTTCAATTTTTGATCATCGCAACTATTATAACTGCAATTCCATTTTATCTATTACCTAACTTTTTTTTAAATATTTTTTCAACTCTCACTTTTTCATCTGATACGAAACTGCATCCCTCAAATCGAAACTCCACGAATTGCACCAATTCCTGCATAAAATATGCTCTTTCCCGAACATTCCCTTCTTCAACTTTTATCCCAAAGCCTCTGCAGACCTCCCCGTCCTGCAGCACCTCCTCGCCATGGCACGACATCCGTCTGCGGCCATCTCCGGAGATGACGCGCTGAAATTAAAAACAGAGGCCGCAAATCAAAGGTAAACCCTCTCATTTGCGGCCTGTCATCGTTATGATTTCCGGCTCTTAGGAAAAGCCTCGTCAGCGCACTTTCATGCCATGCTTTTCCAAGTCCTTTATTTTGCGGAAAATAGTGCTTCTGTCCATGCCCAGCATGCGGGCGGCTGCGGCCATATTGCCGCCATGCTTCTTGATGGCGGCCTTGAGCATGCGGCATTCCAGCTCACGCATGATGTCGTGATAATCCCGGCCTTCGAAGTCGAACTCGGGGGCAGAGATCTCCGCCGTGACGACATCGGAAATATAGCCCTTGCTCAGCGAAAAATGAGCGGCATTGAGTTCCTTGTCCGGGCAGGTGATGGCCATTTCCTGCATGAGGTTCTTCAGCTCGCGGATATTGCCCGGCCAGTCGTATTCCATGAGTACGGGATAAACATCCTCGGCTATCTCGATGGAGCGATTATAGCGGCGGCAGAAATGTGAGAAGAAGAACTTGGCCAGAGGAAGGATATCTTCCTTGCGGCTGCGAAGAGGCGGGATATTGAGTACGGCTATCTTGAGCCTGTAGTACAGGTCACTGCGGAACTCGCCGGTCTCCACGGCTTTCTTGAGATCCTTGTTGGTGGCGGCGATGACGCGCACATCCACCTTCTTGGGCGTATTGGAGCCCACGGGAACGACCACGCCTTCCTGCAGGAAGCGGAGCAGGCGGGTCTGGAGCTGGAGCGGGAGTTCGCCCACTTCGTCGAAAAATATGGTGCCGCCGGATGCGGCTTCGATGAGGCCCACGCGGCCGCGCTTGTCGGCACCGGAGAAGGCGCCGGAAACGTAGCCGAACAGCTCGGATTCGATGAGATTGGGGGAGATGCTGCCGCAGTCCACCTTGATGAAGGGCTTCTCACTGCGGTCGCTCAGGCTGTGTATGCGCTGGGCCATGACATCCTTGCCCGCGCCGGTCTCGCCGAGGATGAGTATGGAGATATCCGTACGCGCCATGCGCTTCACCTTGGCAAGGAAGGTGCGCATGGTGGGGCTGATAAGGATATTGCTCCCGTCCTCGGCGGTGAGGATGTCGCTGTTGTTATTGATGCTGATGAGGCGGTCGAGCACATCGCGCTGATGGGAGAGCTTGTCTTCCATGGCTCTGAGCAGGCTCACGTCGCGAACGAACGTGATGCTCATGATGCACTTTCCCTCCTCGTCAAAAATAGGATAGCCGTCCAACGACAAATACTTGCCGTTGGACAGCTTCTGAGTTTTCGACACCGGACTGCCGGAACTGATGACCTCAGGATTGACGATGACGTCAAAGACCCCCTGAGCGAGGATGCTGGTGGCCTTCTGGCCTATCATAGCCTCACGGCTGAGGCCGGAGAGCTCTTCGTACTTGCTGTTGACGTACAGACACACGGACTGTTCGTCACTGATCCAGATGCCATCCTGAAAGGCATCGAGAACCTGTTCTATATGCTGCAGGATGGCATCCATACTCTATTCCAATGAATGAGAACGAATCAGTGTTACAGCTGGCGGAAGCCTGCTTAGCGAGGAGCCTTGCCGAGTTCCTTGAAGAGCTTGTCGAGGATGTCGTAGATCTGGGCGTCGGTCTTGCCGCGGAGGGAAGACACTTCGCTGGTGACGGGCAGGCCGAGGATCTTGCAGGCGTTGGTGTACATGACCTTTTCCTTGACGTCGGCAGGAAGATCCATCTTCTCGTAGTTGGCGAGGCAGTCCTTGATGTCCACGAAGGGATGAGCGGAAGCGAACACGATCTTGTCGGCGATCATTTCCTTCATGGCGCGGATGTAGGTCTCGCACATGGGAGCGGCTTCGTATTCGGAGAGGTCCATGTACACGTTCTTGTTGCGGTAGCAGGCGTAGATGGCTTCGTGCACGAAGGGATAGCCGGCATGGCTCATCACGATCTTCAGTTCGGGGAAGTCGCGGGCTACGACGTCGACGTCGCGGGGGTCAGTGTAGGCGAGAACGGCACCGGCGACCTGAGCGGGAGGAGCCATGGTGATGAACACAGGCACGTTCAGTTCGCAGCACTTGGCGTAGATGGGATAGTAGCGGGCTTCGCAAGGAGAGATGTGGGCAAGATAGGGGTCGGTGGCGATACCCTTCATGCCGTATTCCTTGATGACCTTTTCCACTTCGCGGACGGCGTCCATGCCCTTGTGGGGGTCGATGCCCCAGAAGCCCATGAAGAAGTCAGGGTAGGCGCGGCAGAATTCCAGAACGCTCTTGTTGTTGGAAGGAGAGCCGTAAGTGGTCTGGCAGTCGCGGCCGGTGATGACGGTCTTTTCCACGCCCATAGCCTTGATGTCAGCCACGATCTTGTCGAGGGGCTCAGGCTTCCACTTGTCGAAGCCCATGTGCTCGCAGCTGGCCTTGAACATGGCGCTGTTCTTGATGCCATTGAGGATGGCTTCGGTGTGGGGACGGAAACGGAAGTCAATAATCTTCATGGTGTCTCCTGTGAGCTTTTCGGCGCGTCTTTGCGCGCCGTTTACACTTTGCGCCCGGCGTTATTTCGCGCCGCGCTCTTCATCAACGATGGCCTGCACACGTTCGGCAACGCCGGCGGGCAGGGAAACTTCACCCATGGGGTACTCGCGGCCGAGGAAGGCGTACTTCTGCGTGCCGAGGCGATGGTAGGGCAGGGCTTCGTAGGTGACGTTGGAGTAGCCCTTCAGCAGCTTGCCGATGGAACGGGCGGTCTCTTCGTCGTCGTTGAAGCCGGGGATGACAGGGGTACGGACCTGCACGGGCAGTTCGGGGAAGGTCTCGAGAAGCTTCTTGAGATTGGAGAGGATGAGTTCGTTGCCCACGCCGGTGGCCCACTTGTGCTTTTCGGAATCGGTATGCTTCACGTCGAACAGCACATAGTTGAGGTAGGGGGCAGCTTCTTCGAGGCGTTCCCACTCGTAGCAGCCGCAGGTCTCGATGGCCGTCTTGATGCGGCGTCTGCGGGCTTCGCGCAGGAGGGCGATGGCGAATTCCTTCTGGAAGAGGGGCTCACCGCCGGAAATGGTCATGCCGCCGCCGGAGCGGGTGTAGAAAATGGCGTCCTGAGCAACGGCGTTGAGCACATCTTCAACGGTACGGGTCTGGCCGTAGGTGATGATGCTGCCGGCAGGACAGGCCTTGGAGCAGGCGAGGGACTCGCACTCGTTGCAGTGAGTGCAGTCGATGTTCAGAGCATTGCCTTCAGTGGTGATGGCCTGGTAGGGGCAGGCGGGCATGCAGTAGTGGCACTTGTCGGTGCCGATGCAGCGGGTGGCGTTGAAGGCCATCTGCGGCTTGAGCAGCTGGGATTCAGGGTTGCTGCACCAGCGGCACGAAAGGGGGCAGCCCTTGGTGAACACGATAGTGCGGATACCGGGGCCGTCGTGCACAGAATATTTCTGGATATTGAACACGATGCCGGTGACTTTTCTGTCCTGGAAGGTACTCATACTGCTCTCTCTGAATCGCCTGAGGCAGGCGGAACGGCATATAGTAGAAAATTCGGAGCCGACCCCGAAGGAATCGGGGCCGGTCAAAAAACTGCGGAGGAGCCTTTCGGCCCCCCGCAGAGGCGTTATTAGTTAGATGGTGTCCTGAGCGGTACGGGCGATCAGGTCGTTCTGGAGGTCGGGAGTAAGGTCGACGAAGTAGGCAGAGTAACCGGCCACGCGGACGATCAGGTTGCGATACTTCTGGGGATCCTTCTGAGCGGCGACCAGGGTTTCCTGGTTGAGCACGTTGAACTGCAGGTGCCAGAGCTTGAGGTCGCACCAGGTGCGGATGAACTGGACGAGCTTTTCGGTACCGGCTTCGCCTTCCACGGACTTGGGAGTGAACTTGATGTTCACGAGGCGAGCGGCGCGGTTGCGGTAGCCGTAGTTCTTGGTCTTGAAGTTAGACATGAGGATGGCGGTGGGGCCATTCACGTCAGCGCCATGGGAAGCGGAAGAACCGTCAGACAGGGGGAACCAGTCCACGCGGCCGTTGGGGGTAGCGGAGACCACCTTGCCGAAGGGCACGTGAGAGGTGAAGGGCACATAGCGAACGTCGTTGTTCATGCCCAGTTCCTTGTTGTACTTACGGGTGAACTTGACGCACATGAGGTCGAGTTCCTTACCGATGGAGTCAACATACTCGTCGTCGTTGCCGTAGCAGGGGCAGCTCTTGACCATCTGCTGGATGGCTTCGTAGCCGACCCAGTTGGCGTCGATGGCTTCCATGAGTTCAGCCATGGTGATGCGCTTTTCTTCGAACACGAGCTTCTTCACAGCGGCGAGGGAGTCGATCACGGTGCCGAGGCCCATGAATTCGTAGTAGCCGAATTCAGCGCCTTCGGGGATGTGTTCGGAGTGCAGGTCCATGTTGTGCTTCATGCACAGGTCATGCATGGCGGAGAGCATGGGAGCGGCGAAGTGGCGAGGACGGGTCTTGTTCACGATCAGCTGCTGGGTGAAGCAGGCGCGCAGGAACAGGGTGTGCTGCTGCTTGTACAGATCGAAGAATTCTTCCCAGGTCTGGCAGGTGCGAGGATCGGCGGTGGGCAGACCGAGCTGCTCGTCGCCGTACTTCTTCATCTTGCCCTGACGGAGAGCCATTTCGAGAGCGGCACAGAAGTTCACGTAGCAGCCACCGGAGGTGTAGGTGTCGCGGTTGGGCATACGGGTTTCGGTGCAGCCGGACACGGCGTAGTCCAGAGCTTCTTCGAAGGTGCCGCCCTTAGAAGCGTACAGAGGCACAACTTCTTCGTCGTTGCAGAGCTTGGGGAAGCCGGAGCCGTACTTGATGGTTTCGGCCACGTCGTACAGGAATTCGTCGGGAGACAGAGCGTGCACGCGGGCAGCGAGGTCGGGGTAGTGGAGGGGGAACTCACGCTTGGAGCGGAGGAAGAGGTGAGAGAGTTCGTTGGTAGCGTCAATGCCGTCGCGGGTCTGGCCGCCGACAGTCACGGCTTCCCAGTGAGAGTAGCCTTCGTTGAAGGCGCCGCCCTGGGGAGAGATGAACATGTCGATGAATTCAGCCATGCCGACGAACATGCATTCGAGGAGTTCCATAGCGGACTCTTCGGTGATCACGCCAGCTTCCATGTCCTTCTTGTAGTAGGGGTAGAAGTACTGGTCCATACGGCCGTTGGACACGGTGGTACCGGTCTTCTGCTCGATACGAGAGAACATCTGGGTGAACCACTGGGACTGCACGGCTTCCTGGAAGGTGTCGGCGGGGTAAGCGGGCACCTTGTAGGCGATTTCAGCCATCTTTTCGAGCTCGGCCTTGCGGACGGGATCGGTGCAGGCAGCGGCAGCTTCCTTGGCGGCGTCGGCGTAGCGGCGGGCCCAGAGGACGATAGCGTCGCAGACGAGGACGATAGCGTCGAGGAAGGGACGCTTTTCAACGTTGTCGAGGGGGCTGTCGATATCGAGAGCGTCGATCATTTCGAGAGCTTCGCGCTTGATGTCGAGGAAGCCGCGCTTGATGACCTTTTCGAAGTCCGGCACCCACTGGATGGAGGAGCGGAAGGAAGAGGTTTCGTTCACCACGAAGCGGGAGATGAGGCCGCCGTCGTCAACGTAGGTGAGCTTGTGGACCCATTCGGGGAGGGAGTTGTTCAGATCTTCATGGTAGGTCTTGCCCTTCCAGTAGG
>JAZQMJ010000212.1:0-2526 GCA_045543435.1 Mailhella sp. | reverse complement strand
GCGGGAAGGGCGGCTCTTCGGCAGAGGAAAAGCCCGCCGAGAGCCGCGTGACCATGGATTTCCTGCTCAAGAACGGCTTCGGCCTGTAGGGCAGATGCATCTTTCAGGGCTTTCCGTGTTCAAATACGCGGAAAGTCCTGCTTTTGCGCTTAACGGATGCTGAAAATGCTTGGCATCTGCCTCGTTTTGCGCGAAGATATCCGCGCGCGTGAGCATGGGGAGAGGATGGCGGCTCGAAACGCCTGAGATTTCCCCGGCCTGCGCCTCATAGCTGAGAAAAAAGGGCTTCGGCCCATAACTGTGTGAGGAACCTATGTATTCCGTGAAGACCATCGAAGGGCAGCTCAATGCCCAGGGACTGAAGATCGCCATCGTCGCGTCCCGCTTCAACGATTTCGTGGTCGGCCGCCTCATCGACGGCGCCATCGACTACCTCGTGCGCCACGGCGCTTCTCTGGACGACATCACTGTCATCCGCGTCCCCGGCGCCTATGAACTGCCCCTCGTGTGCAAGAAGCTGGCCGCCTTCTCCCAGTACAGCGGCATCATCGCCCTCGGCACGGTCATCCGCGGCAGCACTCCCCACTTCGACTACGTCTGCGCCGAAGCCTCCAAGGGCATCGCGCAGATCTCCCTGCAGACCGGCCTGCCCATCGGTTTCGGCCTGCTCACCTGCGATAATCTGGAACAGGCCATCGAGCGCGCCGGCGCACATGTGGGCAACAAGGGCTCCGAAGCCGCTGCCGCCGTCCTCGAGACCATCCGCGTCATGGAGCAGATCTGATGGCTGTGAAAGAACCTTCCCGCCGCGCCCATCGTCAGCTGGCTTTCCAGGCCCTCTACGGCCAGGAATTCCTCGACTGCAATACCGTTGAAGACCTCAAGAAGGCCTTCCTTTCCGTGCCCCGCCAGGAAGAGACCCCTGAAGGCGAAGAACCTTCCGGCTTCGCCTGGGAACTCGTGCTCGGCGTGTGGCAGCACCGCAAGGAACTCGATGCCGTCATCGAGAAGTTCGCCCGCAACTGGCGCCTCGACCGCGTGGGCCGCGTGGAGCTGAACCTCCTGCGCCTCGGCGTGTATGAGATGCTCTACCGCGCCGACGTCCCCTGCAAAGTCTCCATGAACGAGGCCCTCGAACTCGACAAGCAGTACGGCGACGCCCGTTCCCACACTTTCGTGAACGGCATACTCGACGCTGTGAGCAAGGCCCTGGAAAAGGGCGAGCTCAAGGCTCGCGGCTAGTCCCCCTCTGATGCAAGCGGGCTCCGGCCCGAACTTCCAAGGATTCATAGAAATGGCACTTTCCTCTCGTTACGAACCCCACGCTCTGGAAGAGAAGTGGCAGAAGATCTGGGCCGAGAAGGGCTCCTTCGACTGCGACGTGGATTCCTCCAAGCCCAAGTATTTCCTCATGGAAATGTTCCCTTATCCTTCGGGCAACATCCACATGGGCCACGTGCGCAACTACTCCATCGGCGACGTCATGGCCCGCTTCCGCCGCCTGCAGGGCTTCAACGTCCTGCATCCCATCGGCTGGGACGCCTTCGGCCTCCCCGCTGAGAACGCCGCCATCAAGAACAACACCCATCCCGGCAAGTGGACCTACGCCAACATCGCCAACATGCGCACCCAGCTCCAGCGCATGGGCTACTCCTACGACTGGCGCCGCGAAGTGGCTACCTGCCGCCCCGAATACTACCGCTGGGAGCAGGAATTCTTCCTGAAGTGCCTTGAGAAGGGCCTTGTCTATCGCAAGAAGGCCGCCCAGAACTGGTGCCCCAGCTGCCACACCGTGCTCGCCAACGAGCAGGTCATCGACGGCAAGTGCTGGCGCTGCGACTCCAACGTGGAGCAGAAGGACCTCACCCAGTGGTTCTTCCGCATCACCGCCTATGCCGATGAGCTCCTCGCCGACCTCAAGAAGCTGGAAGCCGGCTGGCCTGCCCGCGTTCTCACCATGCAGAACAACTGGATCGGCCGCTCCACCGGCGCTGAGATCGCCTTCAAGCTCGAAGGAGCTGAAGACGTTGAGATCCGCGTCTTCTCCACCCGCGCCGACACTCTCTTCGGCGTCACCTTCATGACCCTCGCCCCTGAGCATCCCCTCGTGGAACAGCTCATCGCCGGCCGTGAGAACGAGGAAGAGATCCGCGCCTTCATCGAGAAGACCCGCAACATGGACCGCCTCGACCGCCAGTCCGAGACCCTCGAGAAGGAAGGCGTGTTCACCGGCGCCTACTGCATCAATCCCTTCACCGGCGATCGCGTGCCCGTGTGGCTCGGCAACTTCGTGCTTGCTGAATACGGCACCGGCGCCGTCATGGCCGTGCCCGCCCACGACCAGCGCGACTTCGAATTCGCCAAGAAGTACGGCATCGACCTCAAGGTCGTCGTCAGCCCCGAGGGCCAGGAACTCGATCCTGCCCAGATGACCGAAGCCTACACCGAGCCCGGCTTCCTCGTGAACTCCGGCGAGTTCACCGGCATGCCCAACGTGGAAGGCAAGGAAGCCATCACCAGGAAGCT
>JAZQMJ010000211.1:0-1948 GCA_045543435.1 Mailhella sp. | reverse complement strand
TCCTTGAAGGAGAAGTAGCGCACACGGCTCACCATGAGCAGGGGAGCGATGGCCGCGATCACCAGAGTGAGTCCGGGCAGGATGCCTTCGAGGCAGGAGGGGTAATACGGCATGAACAGCACGAAGCAGGCCATGACGCAGCCGGAAGCCGGGCTGGGGAGCCCCACGAAGAAACGCTTCGAGGTAGTGGAAACGCCAACGTTGAAGCGGGCAAGGCGAAGAGAGGCGCAGGCGCAGTACAGGAAAGCGACGGCAAGGCCGAGGCGGCCGAAGCTGTGCAGCTGCCAGGCATAGGCGAGCATGCCGGGAGCCACGCCGAAGGCCACGTTGTCGGCAAGGGAATCGAGTTCCACGCCGAACTGGGAGGCCGTGCCGGTGAGGCGGGCGACCTTGCCGTCGCAGCCGTCGAGCAGGGCGCTGCAGAGGATGGCCCATGCGGCCAGATCGAACTGCCCCTGGAAGGACAGGATGATGCTGTAGAAGGCGCAGAACAGGCTGCCGGTGGTGAAGAGGTTCGGCAGGATATAGAAGCCGCGTGCCACAGGTTTCTTCGGGTCGCGCATGTCTACCTCGCTTTAGTCGTCGGATTTCTTGGCAAGGACGGTCTGGCCAGCGAAGACCTGATCGCCGATGGAAACAGCAGGATTATAGTCTGCAGGGAGATAGACGTCAACGCGGGAACCGAAACGGATCATGCCGAAGCGCTGGCCGCGCTTGAGCTGGTCGCCCTGTTCGGCATGGGGGACGATGCGTCGGGCGATGAGGCCGGCGATCTGCACGAAGGTCCAGTCAGCGCCGTTTTCGTCCTTCATCTGCCAGGCACAGCGTTCGTTGTCGGTGGAAGCCTTGTCCCAGGCGGCGTTGATGAACTTGCCGGGCCAGTAGCGAACGCCGGTCACAGTGCCGTTCACAGGGGCGCGGTTCACATGTACGCTGAACACGTTCATGAAGATGGAGACGCAGGTCTTGGTCTCGCCGTCCATGGGATCGACGCGGGGCTCGATACGGATGACCTTGCCGTCGGCAGGGCTCACGCCGAGGCCTTCTTCCTGCGGGACCACGCGTTCAGGGTCGCGGAAGAAGTGTACGGAGAACCAGAGGAGAACGAAGGCGACGAGGGTGACAGGCCACCAGCCGAGCACGGCGGTGAACAGAGTGAGGACGGTGAGAAGGCCGATGATAGGGGCTCCCTCGGGAGCGAGGCCGACGCTGGGCTTGTTCATGCGGGTCTCCTTGCCCGTACGGGCATTGTAAGAGGCCCGCTCTGCGTACGGGACGCGGGGCGGGCCAGTGTTGTTAGTCTTTGCGCTTGAGTATGACCACGTGCTTCAAAGCGCCTTCGCCGGAGCTCCGGGTCTGCACTTCGGGGTCATTCTGAAGGGCCAGATGTATGACGCGGCGCTGGTAGGCGCTGAGGGGACGGGTGGTCTGCACCTTGCCGGTGGCCTTGACCTTCTCGGCGAGGGAGAGGGCCAGTTCCTGCAGGCGGGAATCCTGACGGACGTGGTAGTCGCCGGCGTCCACCTGCACGCGGACCTGGGAGCCCACGGCGCGGGTGATCATGCGGGAAGCCAGATACTGCACGGCGGCGAGGTTCTGGCCGTCGCGGCCGATGAGCAGGCCGGTATCTTCGCTCTTCACGGACACCTGCACGCGATCTTCGCCGACCTCGATGCTGAGTTCCACATCTTCCACGGGCATGTCGAGGATGGGAGCGACGAGGGTGCTGATGACAGTGCGCACGGAGCCGGTGAGCAGTTCCTGATCGAGTTCGGCCAGAGGCACGCGGGGCAGGGAGCTTTCCATGTCGGAGCCGTCGTCGAGACGTTCAGCCTTGTCGGCTTTTTCCGCCTTCTCTTCGCGAGGGGCAGGTTCGCGGCGGGGCTGACGGGGCTGGCGTTCCTTGCGACCGCGGCGGCCGCGGGGGCTGTCAGCTTCGTCTGCGGCG
>JAZQMJ010000210.1:0-2007 GCA_045543435.1 Mailhella sp. | reverse complement strand
TCCGACTTTGCCTTCCAGAAGCCCGGCTTCGCCCTCGCCCTCCTCCTTCGGGCCGCCCGTGGGCCACAGGCCAAGGGTGCGGAATCGTTCAAGGAGTTCGCGGTTCTGCTCGTTCTCGAAGAAGGCGCGTATGCAGCGGGCCACTTCCGGGCCTATGTCCGGCAGGGCCATGAGGGCTTCGGCGGAGGCCTGCGAAAGCTCGTCCATATCGCGGAAATGGGCGGCCAGCGTGCGGGCCGTCTGCTCGCCCACCTGGCGTATGCCCAGCGCCGCGATGAAGCGCATGAGGGGCGCCTTGCGCCGCGCCTCGTCCAGCGCGAGCACGAAGTTCCCGGCCGAGACCTCGCCCATGCGCTCGTAGCCCATGAGCTCTTCCTGTGTCAGAGTGAAGAGGTCGGCGGGGCTCTTCACGCGGCCCGACTCGATGAGGGCTTCCACCCACTTCGCGCCCACGCCGTCCACGTCCAGCCCGGCCTTGCTCACGAAATGGATGATGCTCCGGCTCACCACGGCGGGGCAAACGGCGTTCACGCATCGCCACGCGGCCTCGCCTTCCAGACGCCGCGCGGGCGAACCGCACACCGGGCATTCGCGCGGGAACTCGAACTCGGGCAGGCCTTCGGGGCGATCTTCCAGCACAGGGCCGAGCACGTCGGGGATGACGTCGCCGGCGCGCTGTATGACCACCATATCGCCTTCGCGGATGCCGAGGCGGCGTATCTCGTCCTCGTTATGGAGCGTGGCGCGCTGTACCATGACGCCGCCAAGGCTCACGGGCTCCAGCTCGGCCACGGGGGTGAGCACGCCGGTGCGGCCCACCTGGATGGAAATTTTCTTCAGCTTCGTCACGGCCTTGCGTGCGGTGAACTTCCACGCGGCGGCGAAGCGCGGGGCGCGGGCCGTGTAGCCGAGGGCCTCCTGCGCTTCCAGGTCGTCCAGCTTGAACACCACGCCGTCTATCTCGAAGGGCAGGTCGTCGCGGCGGGCCTCCATCTCGTCCATGAAGGCGCGGGCCTCGGCGGCATTGCGGCAGAGGCGGCCCTGCGGCGGGGTCTCGAAGCCCCAGCGGCGGAGGTCTTCCATGAGCTGGCTGTGCTTCTTCCAGAGTTCGGAAGCGGCCTGCGGCGCGTCGCCCTGGCGCACCTCGCCCAGCGAATAGGCAAGGAAGCGCAGGCGGCGCGAGGCCGTGACGGAGGTGTCGAGCTGTCGGAGCGAGCCTGCGGCGGCGTTGCGCGGATTGGCGAAGAGCTTCTGCCCGAGGGCGGCCTGTCTTTCGTTCAGGTCTTCGAAATCCTTGCGGAACATGAGGACTTCGCCGCGCACTTCGAGCAGGGCGGGCACCGGCCCTTCGAGGCGCAGGGGAAGGCCGCGCACCGTGCGCATGGCCTCGGTGACCACTTCGCCCACCTCGCCGTCGCCGCGCGTGAGGGCCTGCGTGAGCACGCCGTCCTCATAGGTGAGTTCGCAGGCGAGGCCGTCGAGCTTGGGGTCAGTCCACCACGCGGCCATGGCTTCGCCGGCTTCGGGCAGGGCGCGCTCGGCACGCTGGACGAAGGCCTCCCACTCCTCGGCGGAAAAGACGTTGTCCAGCCCGTACATGCGGCGGCGATGCGGGCGCGTCTCGAGGTAGGCCAGCACCGCGCCGCCCACGCGCCTGGTGGGGGAATCGGGCCTGCGGAGCTCGGGGTGCGCCTCTTCCAGCTCCACGAGCTCGCGATAGAGCGCGTCGTAGGCTTCGTCAGTTATTTCAGGGGCATCGAGCTGATGATACAGGCGATTGTGGCGGTTCAGCTCGGCCGAGAGGAAGGCGATGCGCGCCTCGGGGGAAGCGGCTTCCGGAGCGTTTCCGGCAAGCGCGGGCGCGGGGGCGAGAGGGGCTTCGAGAGAAGCTTCGGCGGGGATTTCGGAGAACGCGGGAACAGCGGAGGATTCAGCGGGAGCGGCTTCCGGCGCGGGGGACTGAGCGGAGGCTTCGGCGGGAACAGAGGCGGCTTCCGGCGCAGAAGG
>JAZQMJ010000209.1:0-2115 GCA_045543435.1 Mailhella sp. | reverse complement strand
AGCTGGCTATGAACTGCCGAGTTGTAGCGGCTGGTCGGCGGGAAAAGGGTGAGGTGCCGGAGTAGCCTTTCAGAATAGCTCCCGCCGTTATTTGGGCGCACCGTCTATTCCTTCTTCGGGCGATTGCGCTGTGTTACATCCGGGCTTTCGAGCGTGGATACAGAACGGGCATGGAAGAAGGCTTCGAGGTCGGCCATGTCGTAGAGGACGCGCGAACCTATCTTGGAATAGCGCGGGCCTTTGTGCTTACAGCGCCAAATTTCCAGCGTGTTGGGCCGGACGCCGAGATACTCGGCCGCCTCGGCGGTGTTCAGTTTCTTTTGGGTTTCAGCCATATTTTCTCCTTTGGATTTTTGCCGCCAAAGATGGGAATCGGCGGGATTGCAAAGGAGAATAGCCAGTGGGCAAAGAAATAAAATCTGCCGCTCTGAAGAAAGATTAAAGAAAAATCTACGAGTTCTGAAAAACTCGGAGATTTTTGAACAGATATTCTTTGATTTTAGATGGTTGTATTATCTGTGAGTTCTGTGCCGCGCATAAAAAGTGTGCCTCAGAACTCTGTGTTTCTACCGTTTTTGACCAGCTCCCGGCGAGCTTTTCGCCCTGTCGCCAAGAGCTTCGCGGATGAGCGTCATACCCCAGCCTTCAAGGGAATTCGGCGTACCATCCTGTTCCTTTTTCGGCGTGTGAAGCAGAGCCTTGATGCTAGATTTCAGCTCAGGGTGACGTTCCAATTCATCCTCGAAGGCCTGCTGTATCTGCGGCCTTGTGTACTCCGTATCCGGCGTGGCAAGGAGATCGTTTACCAGAGGGGCAGCGACTCGCCAGAAGGCTATCCGATCGCGTTCACGCTTGTCGGCCTTGCCTTCACGGGCATCGGCAGTTTTCGCTTTGTTGAAGAGTTCGGCGTTCTCTTCGCGAAGTCGGGCGAGTTCCTGATCGGCTTCGTGGGCCTCGTGTTCCTTAAGGGCGAGTGCGGCTTTGAGCTTGTCGTTCTGGTCTTTCAAGGAGGCAAGGGCCGAAGAGTTCACCGTGCCGAAAGTGCGCTTGTATTCTGATGCAAGAAAGTCAAAATCCCCGGCGTCGAGGCAAAGTTTCTGACAGCCGATAAACGTCTCCAGCATGGCGATATTTCGCATATCTGCCTCGGCCCCATGGCGATAGTAGCGGACTTGAACGTCCGTATTTTCGGACGCAAGGAGAGGTTTTTCGGAGAGATAGAGCGGGATGCGAAATTTTTCGATGATGTCGAAGCGGTCGCGCGGCTTCTGCACGCCGAGCCTGTCCATGGCAGAACGGAACTCCACCGCACAAGGCAGGATTACGGGAGTTGACCAGTTGCGGTTGCCTGCCCAGCGGACAGTGAACCAGCTCGCTAAGGCAAGCAGAACGGAACTGAAAATGATAATACTGGCGAGAGCGAACCCTCTTTCATCGAGGGCGGCAGTCAGCATCCGAAAAAATTGTTCGGAGAGACCAGCCTGCTTCTGAATAGCGGCCAGAGTTTTGAGGATATCCTTTTTAATAAAGAAGGCGATAGCAGAGGCAGTGCCAATGACGCAAATTCCATACGTCGCCAGACTGAAATATTTTTGCAGGATGCCTTTTTGAAAGGTGTTGAGTTTCTTGTCGGAGAGTTCCATGCGTTTCTCGCTTGGAAAAGATTATCTTATACCGGCAGATGATTTTCTACGTCCATCCGAACATGGAGGATTCGGATCACGTCGAGATAGTCATCGTATTCTTTAAAATAGATGACATGTCTGCCAACCTTAAACTTCCAGTAGCCGGGAAGAATATCGGTTGGCTGTGGGATATGCCTGCGAGCAAGCAGCCCTTCAATAGCTGAGATGATGGAATGATAATATCTGTCCGCCTGGTCGGCAGACCACTCCCGTAGAGTGTAGAGCCAGATGCCTTCGAGATCCTGTTCCGCCAGAGGCGAGAGCCGGTAGATACGTTTATTGGCCATGCTTCATCCTCATTCTGGTCAGAAAGGCGTCGCTATCGAAAGCGCGAGGCTCGCCAGAATTTTCACCGGCAAGCAGGGCTTCCTTCAATGCCATGCGCTTCATGTCCTGTTCTTCCAGAAGTCGCAGGCCTGCACGAATGACT
>JAZQMJ010000208.1:0-1734 GCA_045543435.1 Mailhella sp. | reverse complement strand
GTCCATGCCTTCCTCGACGGCCGCGACACCCCTCCCAGCTCCGGCGCCGGCTATGTGGCACGCCTCCTGCCCGTCCTTGAAAAGACCGGCGGGCGCCTGGCCGACATCATCGGCCGCTTCTACGCCATGGACCGCGACAAGCGCTGGGAACGCGTGAACGTCGCCTGGGATATGCTGGTCCACGGCAAGGGCGAAAAGATAGCCGACCCCGTGAAGGCCCTGGAAGCCGCCTATGCCGAGGGCGAGAACGACGAATTCGTCAAGCCGCGCATACTCCTCGATCCTTCCGAATCCGTCATCCGCGACGGCGACGGCGTGTTCTGCTTCAATTTCCGTGCCGACCGCGGCCGTGAGCTCGTGCATGCCCTGACCGACGCCGATTTCAGCGGCTTCGAGCGCGGCGCTGTGCCTGCCATGGCTGGCGTGGCCTCCATGACCTCCTACGAGAGCAGCCTTGACGCCTGCGTGCCCGTGGCCTTCACCAAGGACAACCTCGATATGACCATGGGCGAAGTCGTGGCCGGCCTCGGCATGAAACAGCTTCGCATCGCAGAGACTGAAAAGTACGCCCATGTGACGTACTTCTTCAGCGGCGGCCGCGAGACGCCCTTCGAAAACGAAGAGCGCATCCTCGTGGAATCCCCCCGCGATGTGGCCACCTACGATCTCAAGCCCGAGATGAGCGCCGTGGAAGTGACGGACAAGCTCCTCGAGGCCTGGAATTCCGGCAAGTACGATTTCGTGGTCTGCAACCTCGCCAATCCCGACATGGTGGGCCACACCGGCTTCATCGAAGCCGCCGTGAAGGCCTGCGAGACCGTGGACGCCTGCGTCGAACGCATCGAGAAGGCTGTGAGCGCACGCGGAGGCCTGCTCTGCATCACCGCCGACCACGGCAACGTGGAAAAGATGATCGACGAGGAAGGCCGCCCGCAGACTGCCCACACCCTGAACAAGACCCCCTTCCTTATCTATGATGACGGCAAGGCCGTTCCGCTCAAGGACGGCAGACTTGGCGACATCATGCCCACCATACTCACATACTGGGGCGTTCCTGTTCCGGCGCAGATGACCGGCGACGTACTGCTCGGCTGATACTTGGCCCCGTTCTTTCGAGCGGGGCTTTTTTCTCTTCTCCCCATGGAGCGGTTATGGAAATCTATGATCCTGTGAAACCCGACAAAATGGCCCTGCTCTTTGCCTACACCTGCCCGCACTGCCAGAACGAAGTGGTACTGGTCTCTCCTACGCAGGCCCAGAACGTGACCTGCGGGCTCTGCCACACCTCCTTCCCCATCTGCCCCATCGACGACCATGTGGTGCAGTATGTGCATACCATACTCGGCGACGGCATGGCCGCTGTCGACCCGAACTACTGATAAAGGAAAAGGCCCGGTGGGATATCCATCGGGCCTTTCAAATATGGTGCGCCTTGAGGGATTCGAACCCCCGACCGACTGCTTAGAAGGCAGTTGCTCTATCCAACTGAGCTAAAAGCGCGCTCCTTGTGTTGTAGAGAAGGAAGGGCGACTGGTCAAGTGAAAATTTCACGGCGCGCTTCCGGAGAGGGCTTTCCGTCCTTTTTAAAATATTTTGCAGAAAACGCTTGACGATGAGTGGCCGTTTTGCTAAATCTCCTCTTCGCCGAGAGACGAAATGCTCATGTAGCTCAGTTGGTAGAGCGCATCCTTGGTAAGGATGAGGTCGTCAGTTCAATTCTGACCATGAGCTCCA
>JAZQMJ010000207.1:0-1983 GCA_045543435.1 Mailhella sp. | reverse complement strand
AAGTTTCCCCTTCCCCCTCCGAACCTCCCCCTTTCCCTTCAAAGCTTTTTATTTGCTGGCGCGGGGCGGGTATTTTGTTTGAAGCGATTTCGTATACTGAGGCCGTTCCTTCGGGAGCGGCTTTTTGCGTAAGGCGCGGTGACGCGAGGACGGGCCCTCTGGGCTTTTCCAAGGAAAAGGAGTAGAAGGGCAGAGAAGGAGAAAATATGTCCCAGCCCCTTTCGCCCCAGCTCAAGACTACCATTGCCGGACTCTGGACAGGCAATCTCTTCGCCCCCTTCCTCGTGAGCGGCGTGGCGGCCATGCTTCCAGCCATAGGAGCTTCGCTCGAAGGTTCCGCCGTCGCCCTTTCTCTGGTCATGGTCTGCTACAATCTGGGGCAGGGCCTCTCCCATATGCTCAGCGGGCGTATCTGCAGTATGATGGGCGTGAAGCGCGTCCTGCTTGCCGGCGTTGCGCTGTTCTGCCTTTTTGGCGTGCTTCTCGCGCTGGCCCGGAGCATGGCTTTCGTCATAGGCATCCGTTTTGCCCAGGGGTTGGCGGCGGCCGCCATCTCCTGCTGCGTCACCTCGCTCAGCGTTTCCCTTGCTCCGCCGGAAAGGCGAGGGCAGGTCATAAGCACTGTGGTCACGTCCGTCTATCTCGGCCTTGCTGTCGGGCCGTTCGTCTGCGGTGGTCTCACCGAACTCATCGGATGGCGTTCCGTATTCTTCATCGTGGCCTTCTTCGGCGCTATCGACCTATGGCTCCTTCAGCGCGTCATCCCTGCCGATCCTCCCACTGCGCCGGGCCGCCGCTTCAACCTGCAGAACGCCGCGCTGGCCGTGGTCAGCCTTTCCCTCATCACCTTCGGCGCGACCTGCCATTTCCTGCACCCGGCCGTCATCTGGATGCTCCCTGCCGGCTTTGCCCTTCTCGCCGTTTTCGTGCGGCAGGAACTGAGGAGCGACAGCCCCATACTCGAACTGCGCGTTCTCGCCAAGGTGCGCGGCCTGCCGGGCGGCATGGCGGCCACCTTCATCAACTACGGGGCCATCATGGGCCTTTCGGTGTTCTTCTCTCTGTACCTCCAGCAGGTGCTTGGCCTGAACGCCTTTGCCGCCGGCTGTGTGATGATGACGCAGAGCTTCATGCAGATGGCGCTTTCCCCGGTGGCGGGCCGCCTTGCCGACCGCTTCGATGCCGTGCGCGTTTCTCTGTTCGGCATGGCGGGATGCGGGGCGAGCATACTTGCGCTCACGCTTCTGGATGCGCACAGCCCCGTGTGGCAGGTCGTGCTTCAGCAGGCCTGCCTCGGCACGGGCATAGCCTTCTTCGTTGCGCCTAACGTTTCGGCCACGCTGGGCAATGTTCCCCAGGAATATATGCCCATGGCTTCGGGCCTGCTGGGATGCCTGCGAACGCTGGGCGGCCTGATGAGCCACATACTCATGGCGGGCATGATAGGCTTCTTCATGGGGCGCGCTTCCATCGACGCGGGCAATGCCGACCTCTTCATGCAGGCCATGCGCTGTACGCTCATACTCTTCGGTTCGCTGAACCTGCTGGCGCTGTTCTTTGGCATACGCCGTTCCCGCCTCCAGAACTGATTTTGTGCGATATTGGTACAAGCTTTCCTTGCCCCCGGCGCGGGAACGCGCTACTATCGCACGTCAGCAGACTTTTTCACCTTTTGTAAGACTACGCCCTCAGGGCAAGGAGCATACATGGGATTCTTCGGTAAACTCTTCGGCAATAAGCCGAGCAACAGCAGCGACAATAAGCAGCAGCCCCAGCCCGCGCCTGTGCGCAACAATACTTCCAGCGATTCCGCTTCCGAGAGCGAAGGCCCGAAGTCGTCCTTCTACGGCCAGCACTTCGAAGGCCTTGGAGACGTGTGGAGCGCCTGCCTGCCCGGCGGCATCCAGGAGTTCATCGAAAAGGTGCAGGAGATGTTCCCCACCCTCAAGCCCTTCGGCCCTGTGATGCAGCGCAAGGACGGCA
>JAZQMJ010000206.1:0-1866 GCA_045543435.1 Mailhella sp. | reverse complement strand
CCCTGCACAGCAGAAGCGTCCCAGCGCGCATCTTTCCATCTTGTACTCATGATGAAGCTCATGCACTTGCATGGGCTTTTTCATTTTATTTTTATCTTTCTGCATTTCTTGCCTTTTGCTATCAAGAGGAATAGACTTTTTCCCGATTTTCGACGGATAGCCGTTTCGTCACATCATCATGGGGAACTTATGAACATCTTTCTTCTCGCGCTCCTGCTCATGGCGGCTGGCGCCGTGGCCACTGGCATCATAGCCATCCGGCCCGTCACCGAGGCGCGTAACAGGACGGCCAATACCCTGGGCCCGGGCACGGCGGCCATTGCCTGCCTGCTGGGCCTCATCGGCGTCTTTTCCGGCGGCTGGACGAGCATCGAGAGCTTCCAGACGGCCTGGGGCCTGCCCTTCGGCGCCCTGGCCTTCGGCCTCGACCCGCTTTCCCGCCTCTTCCTCCTGCCCGTCTTCATTCTGGGCCTCTCCTGCGCGCTGGCAGGCGGCATCTCCCTGCGCCACACTGACCCCGAAGAACATAACCTCGGCGCGCACTGGGCCTTCTACCTCATCCTGCTCCTCGGCATGACCTGCGTGATGACCGCCCGCGACGGCCTGTTCTTCATGCTGTCCTGGGAACTCATGTCGCTCTCGCCCTTCTTCCTCATCGACTTCAACGACCGCGACCGCAACGTGCAGGACGCCTCGTGGGTCTATCTGGTGGCGGCGCATCTGGGCGCGGTGTTCCTCATCGCCTTCTTCGCCATGCTCTGGCAGCAGAACGGCACCACGCTCTTCGCCGCCATGACTGTGGAAGCTCCGGCCCACGCCTCCATGCTCTTCCTCTTCGCCTTCATCGGCTTCGGCGCGAAGGCCGGCCTCGCCCCCCTGCATGTATGGCTCCCTGAAGCCCATCCCGCCGCCCCCAGCCACGTTTCCGCCCTGCTTTCCGGCGCCATGCTGAACGCGGGCCTCTACGGCATCATCCGCTCCTTCGACCTGCTCGGCCCCATGCAGGAACACCCCGCATGGTGGGGCTGGCTGCTCGTGGGCGTGGGCATAGTCACCGCCCTCATGGGCATACTGAAAGCCCTCGGCCAGAGCCACCTGAAACGTCTGCTTGCCTACTCCAGCGTGGAGAACATGGGCCTCATGGTCATGGCGGCAGGCGTCGGCCTCGTGGGCGTGCAGAACGGCATAGCCTGGATAGCCGCCCTCGGCTTCTCCGGCTGCCTCTTCCATATGCTCAACCATTCCGCCTTCAAGGGCCTGCTCTTCCTCTGCGCAGGCGAAGTCCTGCACGGCGTGGGCACTGTGGACATGACCAAGCTCGGCGGCCTGCAGAAGCGTATGCCCATGCTCGGCATGCTCTTCGCCCTCGGCGCGGCTTCCATCGCCTGCCTGCCCCCCTTCAACGGCTTCGCCGGCGAGTTCGTCATCTCCCTCTCGCTGGTCAAGGGCCTGTACCTGCACGGCCTCGAGCAGAAGATAGCCATGCTCGTCACCCTCGTCGGCCTCATGCTGGTCAGCGGCATCTCTGCCTTCGTCTATCTCAAGGCCTACGGCATGACCTTCCTCGGCCAGCCCCGCTCCCAGTTCGCGGAAGCCCCCCATGTGCCCGCGAACAGGCTGCTCCTGCCGCTCTGCCTGCCGGCCGCGCTCTGCGTCATCGGCGGCCTGTTCTCGAAGTTCGTCTTCCAGATGATACAGCCCACCATCGCCTTCATCCCCGTCATGCCCAAGAGCCTGCTCGGCATCGCGCAGGACGTGGTCATAGGCGGCACCTCCAGCCTGCTCGGCAACATCTCCCTCTTCGGCTTCTCCGGCATACTGCTCGTCATCGGCGCCGTGTATCTGCGCCGCCTCCTGCTGGGCAAT
>JAZQMJ010000205.1:0-13480 GCA_045543435.1 Mailhella sp. | reverse complement strand
TGGCGGAGGATTTTTTTGCAGGGGGAAGGGGGACTTTTCCAAAAGTCCCCCTTCCCCCTCGCCAAACACTCTTACTCTGCCTTCTTCTCGGGCCAGACCACGAGCAGGAGGGTGCTGGCGATGATGAGGGCTATGCCGGTGAAGGAGGTGGGGGTGACGTTTTCGCCGAGGATGAGGATGCCGAGCAGGGCCGCGCCCACGGGTTCGGCGAGGCTCAGGGTGGCGGCAGTCGCGGAGCTGACCATCTTGAGGCCGACGATGGTGAAGAAGTAGGCCATGGCGGTGGTCACCACGCCGAGGTGCAGGGTGGCGAGCACGCCGCGCGGGGTAAGCATCCAGCTCAGGTCTTCGGTGAACATGCCGGGGAGCATGCCGAAGCCGCAGATGAGCAGGACCACAGTCATAGCGGTCTCAGCGGGGAAGACCTTGAGAAGCGGCTTCGAGAAGGTGAGGGTGAAGCCGTAGCAGGCACCGGCGGCAAGGGGGAAGAAGAGGGCGGCGGGGTTGAAATCGCCGGTCTTGCCCCAGTTCATGAGGATGAGGCCCGTCACGCCGATAATGGTGGAGATATACCACTGCTTGGAAGGGATGGCCTTGTAGAAGAGCGCGCCGAGTATGGCGGCGACCACAGGGGTGAAGCCCATGGCGGCGAGAGTGCCCATGGCCACGCCGGCCTGAAGCGTGCCCTTGAAGAAGCAGAGCTGATAGACGCCCACGCCGAAGACAGTGAGGAAGAGGCATTTCCAGTCCCAGCCTTTGAGCGTGGGAAGACTGCCGCGCACGGCGCAGAGGGCCAGAAGGAGCAGGCCGCCGAAGAGCATGCGGATGGTGCCTATGGCGTAGGAGCTTGCGCCGTCGTCGACGATGAGGGCCTGAGTGAAGCCGGTGGTGCTGAAGCACAGCGCGCCGATGAGGACGAGTATGCCGCCCAGAAGGGAAGAGTTCTTCATGGAAGTATATCCTTAAAATAGTGGAAAGAAGGGCTAGAACAGGCTGAGCTGGCTGGCGGTCTTCTTTGTGTGTCTGGTCAGTTTCACTTCGCGGAAGTGGTTCAGCGGCAGGAGCGGCGAGGGCTTGAGCTCCAGCGTCTTGCCGAAAAGGGTACGCTTGGCCGCGGAGGACAGGAACACCGCCTCGGAAGCTCGCGTGATGCCTACGTAGAGCAAGCGTTCCTCTTCGTCAACAGAGGGCGGGGCAAAATCGCCGCCTTCCTTGCCGAGCAGGGCGTCCACACCGCGGAAAGGCAGGAGGCCGTCTTCTGCTCCGGGGATGAATACCGCTTTGAATTCCAGTCCCTTGGAGGCGTGCATGGTCATGAGCTGTACCTGCTCGGCCTGCCCCTGCACCATGTCTATCTCACGGCGGAAGGTCACGAAGCCCAGCAGGCCGGGCCATCCGCCATGTTCTTTCCAGGCGCGGCAGAGACGCCGGAAGGCTGTGGACTCGCCGAAGAGCGGGTCGAAGACTTCGGCAGAACGTGCCAGAACGGCTTCCGGCCCCTGCTCCCATACGTCGGCAGGCACGTCATCCAGCGGGCCGCGTTCAGAAGGCGCGGCCTGAGGGGCTGGAGCCATGGCCGCGAGGAGCGGGAAGCGGGCGGCGTCGAGGAAGGCGGCTTCCTTTTCGTCATGTTCCTTTTTCTGGAGGAAGCGGGCGGCGGCCTGGAGCATGAGGTCGGCGCGTTCGTCGGCCCAGAAGGCTTCTGCTTCGGGCGCGGCGCAGGGTATGCCCCGGCGTTCCAGAGCGGCGCGGATGGGCGGGATGAGGGCCTTGAGGCGGCAGAGCACGGCTATCTCGCCGGGACTGCAGGAACCGGCCTCGAGATGGCAGTTGGCCAGCGTTTCGTGCAGGTCGGCCTGCTGATGCGAGGTGCCGCCTATGAGGTAGGCGATGCGGTCGGCTATCCATGCGGCCTCGCGCTCTGCGCTGGGGGCGTCCATCCACTGGAGCGTGGCGGAAGAGCCGGTCACGGAGCTGAGCTGTCCGCACGCACCGCGTCCGGCAAGGGCGTCGTGCCCGGCCTCAAGGATGGCCGAGGCCGAACGATGGCTCTCGGTGAGGCTGAGCACGGAAAGTTCGGGCCAGCGGGAGCGCAGGGCGGCTTCGATGCCGGAATCTGCGCCTCGGAAGCCGTAGATGGACTGATCCGGGTCGCCGATGCCGAAGAAGCCGGAGCCGTCCGCAGGGGCGAGGGCTTCGACAAGGGCTTTCTGGAGCGGGGAAAGGTCCTGCACTTCGTCCACGAGCAGGTGTTCCCACGGCTTGGCCGCGCCGTAGTTGCGGCTTCTCAGTTCGGCCAGCCACGTTTCGGGCAGGTCGGTGTAGTCGGCAAGGCCGCGCTCTTTCTTCCAGCGGCGGTAATTTTCGAGGAAGGGAGCGATTTCGTCAGAAATATCCATGGTTTCCCGTCCCAGCTCCATGAGGGAGCAGAGGCGCGAGGCTTCCTTCCTGTCCAGCCCGGGGTTGGCGGCGGCAAAGGCTTTGCGCGCGCTTTCTTCCGAAAGCACCACGGGCTGTTCGCCGGGCCAGCGTTTGAGCGCGAGGGCGTGCAGGGTATCGACCTCGGGCAGGGCGGGGGTGTCCGTCCCTTCTGCGGAGAGGGCGGCGGAAAGGCGCTGGCGCATCTCTTCGGCGGCGCGGCGGGTGAAGGTGACAGCCACGATGCTGGAGGCAGGCACGCCGCTTTTCAGCAGGCGCACGAGACGGCCCACGAGCGTGCGGGTCTTGCCTGCGCCCGGGCCTGCCAGTACCAGCACGGGGCCGGGGCCGGCCTCGAGGGCGGCGCGCTGGGCCGGGCTGAAGGAATCAGGCGAGAACGATGGAGCCTTGGGTGCGGGATTATTCAGCTTTGCCGCGGCGGCGGACGACGATGTTTTTTTTTGAGCCGTCGATTCAGGAGAATCACAGAAGCCGCAGTCGGCATCGGCCTTCACGGGCTTGCGGCGCGCGGCAGGCACTTTGGCCAGCAGGGAGGGCGCGCTTTCGGCTTCTTCGAAGAGGCGGATGGTGCCGTATTCGCCGTCGTAGCCGCCCTGGCGGATGACCTGCCCGGCGCGCATGCGGCGAACGGCCTCGCCGAGTTCGGGCCACACGCGGCCGAGCTCGTCATGGGGCACGGATTGCAGTATGTCCATCTCCGAACCGAACTTTCCAAGGAGAGCGGCGTATTTTTCCTGTACTTTCTTGGACTTCGGGCCGCAGTGCAGGAGTTCGCCCACTATTTCCGGCAGGGGGATGAGCGAAGAGAAGTCTCGGCCCGGTTCGGGGGCTTCGGTGCGGTCGGCAAGGGCGAGCACGCGATGCAGGACGCCCACGGTGAGCGGCTTGCCGCAGACGGGGCAGATGTCGCCGAGCTTCATGCATTCGGCAGGCTCGAGCATCACGCCGCAGGCGCGGTGGCCGTCGAGGTGGTACTTGCCTTCCTCGGGGAAAAATTCCAGTGTTCCCGCATAGCTGGTCTCGCCGGGCTTTTTGTGCAGGGCGTCGAAGATGCCGTCGTAGGTGGCCGCCCCTTCGAAGAGCGTGGCTTCGCGGGCGAGGTTCTCGCCGGAGTGCGCGTCGGAGCTGGAGACCATGAGCAGATGGTCGAGGTGGCTCCAGCAACGGTTCATGTCCGGATCGGAGGAAAGGCCGGTCTCAGCGGCGAAGATATGCGGCGTGAGGTCTTCGAAGCATTCGTCGAGGCTGTCGAAGCCGGACTTTGAGCCGAAGAGGGCGAACCACGGCGTCCAGATATGGGCGGGAATCATGTAGGCGCGGGGTATCTCCAGCACCATGGAAAGCAGGTCCTTCACGTCGAGGCCGAGTATGGGGCGGCCGTCGGACTTCAGGTTGCCTATGGCGTCGAGCTTGGCGCAGAGGCGGTCGGCGCTGTCGAGGTCGGGCACATAGACGAGGCTGTGTACCTTGCGCACCTTGCCGTTCTTCTTGTAGATAGAGCTTATCTCGGCTTCCAGCATGAACTGCGGGGCCTTGAACTCCATGCCGGCAAGCTGGGGTATCTCGCGGGAGAACTCTTCGCGGGAGAGCGGCTTTTTCAGGCGGTAGAGGCCGGTGTTTTCGTCCAGCTCGAGGCCGTCGCGCAGTTCCTGACGCCACACCGGGTGCGTGAAGTCGCCTGTGGCGAGCACGTCTATGCCCTTGGCTCCCGCCCATGCCGCGAGGTTCGGTATGGTGAGGGCTTTGCTGGTGGCGCGGGAGAAGCGGGAGTGTATGTGCAGGTCGGCTCGGAACATGGGAAACTCGCGGGCTGGTATTGGGGCTGGACGGCCCTTCCTCTTATAGCCGGAACAGGTTTCCAGCGCAATGCGGCCCGAAGGCCGGAGGCGGTAAAAATGAAGGACTCAGCAGACATCCGTGCGGCGCGCGAGGCGTTCCCGGCCGGGCTCGAACAGCCGGAAGGGAGCTACCGCTTCAGTGCGGACGCGCTCCTGCTGGCGCGTTTCACGGCGGAGCAGGCTTTGCCGGAACGGGCCGTGCTGGCCGAACTCGGCACGGGCTGCGGCGTAGTCTCGCTGGCTGTCCTGCAGGAGAAAGAAGGCTGGAAAAGCGTTGGACTGGAACGGGAGGCCGTGCTGGTGGAAGCCGCCAAGCGCAATGCCGCCGCTCTGGGGCTGGACGAAAACTTCACGCCGCTCTGCGGAGACGTGAACAGCCGGGAAGACCTGCGCCTCATGCGCGAAGCTCTGGCCTCCGGCGAAAATCTTTCCGGCCCGCCTATGTTCGACGCTGTGATGACCAACCCCCCGTGGCGGGTGGAGGGCGACGGACGCGTGCCGCCTTCCGACCTGCGCCGCAGTGCGCTCTTCGGCACGGCTGAGACCTTCCGCGAATTTTTCAGCGCCGTCGATGCCCTGCTGAAAAGCGGTGGCCTGCTTCTTGCCGTGGTTGGAGCTGACCGCACTGCCGACCTGCTGGCCGCCCTGCCGAAACGCCTGCATCCGGAAGTTTTGCGATTCGTCTTCACGAAGGAAAACGCCCCAGCGGAGTTCGTCCTGCTCATGGCGAGGAAGAACGGGCGTGGGGCGCTGAAAATAGAAAAAGCCTGAGAGCAATGAAAAAGCCGCCGCTTTCCAGCGACGGCTTTTCTCTTATCTTTCCGACCAGATGAGTCGTTTGTTCTTCACGTTCAGGCGGCCAAGGGGCAGGCCGTTCCAGCGGAGCAGGGCGGTGCGGGAGCCGGCAGGCACGGAGTCCGGAGCGGTGAGGCTCTGGCCCGTGAGCAGGCCTTCGATGACGCGCAGGCCTTCCTCGCCCTCAAGGTCGACGTGTGCGCCCAGGCCTTCAAGGCGGACGCGCGGAGAGAGGCGTATGTCGCCGTTCTTGCCCGTCTTGCCCATGTACAGGCCCTGCCAGTGCAGGGAGTCGGGGAGCATGGCCAGCGCCTGGACGGGGAGGGCGTGGAGCGAGCCGCCGAACATGCCTATCTCGGCATGCACGCGGCGCGGGTCTATGCCCTGTTCGCGTATCTGGGCGTCGCTCACCACTTCGGCCTGCACCGGGTCTTCGGTGTAGGGCACGGGCTCTTCGGCCTTGCCGGGCTTGCGCAGGCGCGCCACGAAGAAGCCCTGCGTGTCGCCCATCTTGGGGTTCAGGCACCACACGCCTTCACAGCCCTGCGGGGCCTGCAGGTCGAAGCCGGGCACATCGGCCAGCGGCTCGAGGATGAGGCCCAGCTCCTCGCGGGCGAAGATGACCTGCTTCTCGTTCTCTTCCACGTCCGTGGTGCAGGTGGAATAGACCACCACGCCGCCGGGGCGGAGCAGGCGGTTCGCTTCGCGCAGGAGTTCCCGCTGGAGCTTGATGAGCGGGCCGACCTTGTCGTCCTTCCAGATGTCCATGACCTTTGGGTTCTTTTCCACAGTGCCCCAGCCGGAGCAGGGCGGGTCGAGCTGTATCCAGTCCCACGATTCGTCGGGCAGGGGGAGCTTTTCGCCGCTCTGGCAGCAGGTGACCACCTGCGTGAGCCCCATGACGTGCATGTTGCGGCGCAGGTTGGCAAGGCGCACCGGCGAAGGCTCGTTGCCCAGCACCATGCCCTTCGGGCCGACGAGCCATGCCAGCTGGCTGGTCTTGGAGCCGGGGCTGGAACACATGTCGAGCACTGTCGCGCCCTTGGGCGGGTCGAGGGCGACGGGCGGGAGCATGGAGGCCCTGTCCTGTATGTAGATGAGGCCGAAGAAGCCGGCAAGGCTGCTACCCAGAGGCTTGGGGCCGCTGATGAGGCGGCGGGCAGGGGCGAAGAAGGGGTCGTCTTCGAACTCGAAGCCCTGAAGGCGGAGCATCTCTTCGACGACGGGTATCTCTTCGGGAGAACAGGTGAATCGGAATGAGCGGCGAGGTGTGTTCATAATCACCACGAATAGTTTTAGAAGGAACGTTTCGTTACAAAAAAGGGCGGGCCTGCGCTGTTGCCGTTTGAGGCGAGAACGTGTAGAGTGGCGGGAAATCCTCGAAGGAGTTTTTTATGTCCAGACGTTTCCTGCCCGCTCTTTGGGCATTTACCCTGCTGTTCCTGCTGATGCAAGCCCCTGTGATGGCGGCCTCTTATGTGGTGGCCCCCTTCAAGGTGAGCGGCGCTCAGGGATATTCTTATCTCGGACAGGCCGTTCCGTCCATGCTGACTTCGCGCCTTTTCCTGCAGGGCCAGTTCGAACCTTCCGCACGTCAGGATGCCGCCCTCAAGGAAAAAGCTCCTGCCGGCAAGGATGCCGCTGCTTCTCTCGCTAAGAAGTACGGCGCCGACTACGTCGTGTGGGGCAACATCACCGTTATGGGCGACCAGGCCAGCCTCGACGTGAGCGCCCTTTCTCCCAGCGGCAAGCTGTGGACCAAGGCCAGCACCAGCCCTGTGAACGCCCTCATCGCCGGCCTGCAGAACGTGGCCGACAGCATCAATATCGAAGTGTTCGGCCGTAAGGACGTCGCTCCCGCTTCTGCCGCCTCCGGCATGAAAGGCTCTGCCGCCCCCAATGCTGCCTTCATGATGAACGAGACCCACGGCAGCGTGAGCACCAGCGGAACGTACCTCAATCCTTCCCTGCGCTATCAGGGCTCTGCGGACGCGGTTTCCCAGCTCCGCAGCCAGATGCTGAAGTACGAATGCTTCGGCTTCGACGTGGCCGACGTGGACGGCGACGGCAAGAACGAAGTGCTCATGCTCTCCGAAGACGACCTCTACCTCTATCGCTGGCAGGACGGCAACAAGCTCCAGCAGATAGCCAAGTACACCCTGCCTGCCACCATGCGCCCTGTTCTCGCTCGCGCCTATAAGAGCGTCGAGGGCAAGCGCTATGTCATCCTCTCCGGCCACGACGAAAACAACCGCTGTGCGTTTTCCCAGGTCCTGCAGTTCGAGGGCGGCAAGTTCAAGATCCTCGTCAAGAGCGTTGACCTGTACCTGAACGTGGTCAATCTGCCTCCTATGTATGCCCCCACCCTCGTTGTCCAGAACTCCGACAGGGGCAATATGGTGAGCGGCCGCGTGAGTGAAGCCTACATCTCCGGCAACAAGGTCGTGCGCGGCAGCAATATCTCCAATCTGCCTAAGAAGGCCAATATCTTCAACTTTGCCTGGCTTCCCAGCCATGACGGCAAGGGCGACCATATCGCCCTCGTGACTGACAGCGGCAGCCTCGCCACCTACAATCAGAAAGACCAGCCCCTCGCTCTGACGAACGACATATACAGCGCCGGTTCTGTCTATATCGTAGGCGACCGCAGCATCGGCGGCCTTTCCAGCCATGAGGAAGACGATATCTGGCATTTCGTGCCCGTGCGCATGCTCGCCGTCGACCTTGATAAGGATGGCAAGTATGAGCTCGTCGCCAGCAAGCCTGTCACTACCGCCGGCAAGCTTTTCGGCAACTACCGCACCTATCCTCAGAGCGAAGTGCATGGCATGCTCTGGGACGGCATGGGCCTCAACCTCCTTTGGAAGACCCGCCGCATCAAGGGCACCCTTGCCGACCTCACCATCGCCGATATCGACAATAACGGCGTGATAGACCTCGCTGTGAGCGTGAACGCCTATGCTGGCCTCGATGCCGGCGTACAGACCCGCTGCGCCGTGTATGTCTATCCTCTGAACACCGCCCAGGTGAACGCCAAGCCCAACTTCTCTGAATAAAGCTTGCAGAAGAGAGAACTCAGGAGGCTATGATGTCGGAAAGGAAAGAACAGGCTCCGCTGCCGGAAGTGACGTTTTCCACGTTCGTGCTGTCGCTGGCTTCTTCGGCGCTGGTCCATCTTGGAGAAGTGCCGAACCCTGAAACGGGGAAGACCAGCCGCGATGACGATCTGGCTCGAAACGCGATAGACCTGCTCACCATGCTGGACGACAAGACCCGCAACGGGCTTAACCCTGAGGAAAGCAAACTTATGCGCGATGTGCTCTACGAACTGCGTATGAAGTTCGTGGCCCATTCGTGATACTGACCTGATACCGATCAGCAGGCCGGAGGAGACTCCGGCCTTTCTTACATGGAGTAGAACATGATTCGTGCCGGACTCGTCGGCGTGACTGGCTATACCGGGATGGAACTTTCCCGCATTCTTGCCTCCCACCCTTCCATGCGCCTTGTTGCCGCTACCTCCCGCCAGGATGCAGGCAAGCGCCTCGACAGCATCTATCCCTTCCTGCAGGGCCTGCCCGGAGCTGATGTCGTTCTCATCGAGCCCGATGCCGCCGAGCTGGCCCGCCAGTGCGACGTGGTCTTCCTCGCTGTGCCGCACGGCGTGGCCATGGAGACTGCCGCCGAGCTTTACGATGCCGGCGTGAAGGTGGTGGACCTCTCCGCTGACTTCCGTCTGCGCGATGTTGAAGTCTATGAAGCCTGGTACAAGGAGCATACCCGCAAGGATTACCTGCCCAAGGCCGTCTATGGCCTGCCCGAACTCTACGCCGACGACGTGCGCGAGGCCCGCCTCGTGGCCAACCCCGGCTGCTATCCCACGGCTTCCATCCTTGGCCTCTACGCCGCTCTGAAGAACGGCATCATCCAGCCCGACGACATCGTCATCGACGCCAAGTCCGGCACCACCGGCGCAGGCCGCAAGGCCGCTGTCAGCTCCCTGTTCTGCGAGGTGGCCGACACCTTCCGCCCCTACAACATCGCGGGCAAGCATCGCCACACCCCTGAGATAGAGCAGGAATGCACTGTGGCCGCCGGGGTTCCCGTGGCGGTTTCCTTCAACCCCCACCTCCTGCCCATCAGCCGCGGCATCCTTGCCACCATCTACACCAAGCTGGTCAGCCCCCTTTCCCAGGCTGAAGTGCAGGCCATGTACGAGGACTTCTGGAAGGACAAGCCCTGGGTGCGCGTGCTTCCCGCCGGACGTCTGCCCGAGACCCGCAACGTGCGCGGCACGCTGTTCTGCGACATCGCCGTGAGCGTGGACCAGCGCACCGGCCGCCTCATCATCACCTCGGCCATCGACAATCTCTGCCGCGGCGCGTCCGGCCAGGCTGTGGCCAACGCCAACCTCATGTTCGGCCTGCCCGTGGAGACCGGCCTGAACTTTGCTCCGCTCGTTCCGTAAGCGTTCTGCGGGGAACAGCGTTCCTCATGATGTTCTAGATAAAAGGCGGGAGTGACTGAAGTCGCTCCCGCCTCGATGTTTAAAGGTCAGACCTCCAGAAGACCTGCTATCCGTTTCAGGGCTTCGCTCAGCTCTTCGCGGTCCTGTATGCCGCCGAGAGCAAGGCGTACGCCCTGTTCCGGCGCGTCGTGCCCGATAAGGAAGTGTTCCCCTTCCGCCACAAGGACTCCGGCTTCCCGCGCGGCATCGGCGAAGCGTATCCCTGTCCAGCCTTCGGGCAGGGGGAGCCAGCAGAAGAAGCCGGAATTGCGGGAGGCAAGGGGCCAGCCGTCGAAGATATGCCGGGCTATGTCGTTCCGCACGGCGGCCTCTTCACGTTTCGCGCGGAGCACCGCGTCGGCAGTGCCGTCCAGTATCCATTGGCTCGCAAGTTCCGCCATGAGCGGGGGCACCATGGAGATGGTGTAGGAAATGGTATGCTCGAGTTCGTCGAGGCGGTGCTCGGGCGGGCAGAGATAGGCCACGCGCAGGCCGCCGCCGAGTATCTCGCTGGTGGCCGCGATGAAGCAGGTGCGTTCAGGCGCCAGAGCCGCAAAGGGCGAAGTCGGAGAGCTGGAGTTCAGCGCCAGGGCGAAGACGTCGTCTTCGATGATGAGCACGTCGTGGCGGCGGCAGACTTCCACAAGCTCCCTTCGGCGGCTCTCGGGCATGCGTGTGAGCGTAGGATTGCGGCAGGACGGCATGAGGTACACGGCGCGTATCTCGCCATTGCGGCAGGCGGCGTCCAGAGCGTCGGGGAGCATGCCGCAGGCATCGGAGCGGAGCGGGACGAGGTTCAGGCGCAGTCGCCATGCGAGCTGGCGCAGAAGGGGATAGCTCAGCGTTTCCGCGGCGATGCGGTCGCCAGAGCGGCACAGCGACATGAGTATGGTCATGAGCGCATGCTGGGAGCCGGCGCATATGAGCAGGTCGCGGCTCGAAGCGGGGACTCCGTAGCGCTGGGCCCAGAGCGCGCCAGCCTCGCGGTGCCGTTCAAGCCCTCCTGGCCGCTGATAGCTTTGCAGTTCCGTCAGAGTCTTGTCGTCCAGTCTCCGGGAGAGTGTGGAGAGCGCATCGGAGAGCGAGGGATTCAGGTATTCGAAGGGGGCGATGAAGCCGAGGTTCCAGCAGGGCGCATCGCTATGGCTGCCGCGCACATGGCGAAAGGAGGGCGGGGTCTCAGGAAGATCCTGCGGGGCTGGGGGCGGGAGTATGTCCACATCGGGGCGCACGGAAGCCACGAATGTCCCTCGTCCGGTCACGGCAGTGATGAGCCCCTGCCGTGCGGCTTCGGCGTATCCGTGCGTGACTGTGCCCAGTGTGAGCTTCAATCTTTCAGCAAGGGCCCGCTGTGTTGGGAGGGCTGTCCCGGGAAGGAAAAGCCCTTCACGGATGCCGCGCTCCACGGCCGCGGCCACGCGCTGATAGCGGCAGGGCGCGTCGGCTTCCTGATAGAAGCGCGCAAGGACTTCGATATCCATATTGTATCCTATGTTTTTGACATTGTATCTGTAACAATATTAATTGCCACTCTATTGCTCTCTTTTCTGGATGTCCAGTTTCATGGGCGTTACTTCGAAAGGGAATCAAAAATCCCGGAAGGTCGGCACGGGCCTTCCTCAAGATCTGAAAGGAGAGCAATATGGAAAAAGCGACGTTTCGAGTGAAGAGCGGGCTGGCGGAAATGCTGAAGGGCGGCGTCATCATGGATGTGACTACGCCGGATCAGGCCGTCATAGCACAGGAAGCCGGCGCCTGCGCCGTCATGGCTCTGGAGCGTGTTCCTGCGGATATCCGCAAGGCCGGCGGCGTGGCCCGCATGGCCGACCCTGCCATCGTGAAGAGCATCATGGCGGCGGTGAGCATCCCCGTCATGGCTAAGGTCCGCATCGGGCACATCACGGAAGCCCGCATACTCGAAAGCCTGGGCGTGGACTATATCGACGAGAGCGAAGTGCTCACCCCTGCGGACGACCGCTATCACCTGAACAAGCATGACTATCGCGTTCCCTTCGTCTGCGGTGCGCGCAATCTCGGCGAAGCCCTGCGCCGCATCGGCGAAGGCGCGGCCATGATCCGCACCAAGGGCGAGCCCGGCACGGGCAACGTCATCGAAGCCGTGCGCCATATCCGTGAAGTCATGGGGCAGATACGCCACCTCTGCTCCCTGCGGGCCGAGGAGCTTCCCGGCTTCGCCAAGGAGATAGCCGCCCCTCTGGAACTGGTGCAGAACGTGCATGCGACCGGGCGTCTGCCCGTGGTGAACTTCGCGGCAGGCGGCATTTCCACTCCGGCCGACGCCGCCCTCATGATGCAGCTCGGGTGCGACGGCATCTTCGTGGGGTCCGGCATCTTCAAGTCTGCCGACCCGGCAAAGTTCGCCAAGGCCATAGTCGCGGCCACGACCAATTTCAATGATCCCGAAGTGCTTGCCCAGGTCTCGGAAGGGTTGGGCGAAGCCATGCCCGGCCTTGAGATAAGCTCCATCGCCCCGGAACATCGCATGCAGGAGCGCGGATGGTGAGCGGCCGCTGCGAAAAGGAACGTCTCCGTGTAGGCGTGCTGGCTCTGCAGGGGGCTTTCCGGGAACATAGGGCCATGCTGGAGCTCTGCGGGGCGGAAGTGGTGGAGATACGCCTCCCCCTCGACCCAGCGGATGCCGAGACCGCTGGCCTCATGGCGCTGGACGGCATAGTCCTGCCCGGCGGGGAAAGCACAGTCATAGGCAAGCTCCTGAAGGAATGGGGGCTGTTCGACGCGCTCATCGCCTGCGGCAGGGCCGGTATGCCCATGTATGGGAGCTGTGCCGGGCTCATACTGCTGAGCCGTGATATCGAAGGGCCGGAGGGAGAGGCGCTCGATCAGCCCCGGCTGGGCCTGCTGGACGCCCGGGCGCGCCGCAACGCCTTCGGACGCCAGCTGGACAGCTTTGAGACGAAGCTGGACGTGAAGGGCATAGCTCCAGACCTTGAGGCCGTGTTCATCCGGGCCCCGCTCATCGCGGAAGTGTATCCGGGCGTGGAAGTGCTGGCTTCCGTGCCTGTCGGCCCGAAGGAGTACCCTGTGGCCGTGCGTCAGGGGCGTATCCTGGCGACGTCTTTCCATCCTGAACTGACGGAGGACAGGCGTTTCCACGAAGCGTTCCTGGAACTCTGCCGCGAGTGGCAGAAGGAAAGGGCCGCAAAGGGCTAGCCCAGCATTTCTCCAGATAAAAAAAAGGCCGCCTGTTTCCAGACGGCCTTCTTTTATGCGTTCACGAGGAACTTAGATCTTGTTGGAGGAACCGAGCACGTTGCGGATCTTGCGCTGGACCATGTCCTTCACGGCCTGGCGGGCAGGCTTCAGGTAGGAGCGAGGATCGAAGGCTTCGGGGTTCTCAGCCATGTACTTGCGGATGTTGGCAGTCATGGCGAGGCGGATGTCGGAGTCGATGTTGATCTTGCACACGCCGGACTTGGCGGCCTGGCGGAGCAGGTCTTCAGTCACGCCCTTGGCGTCGCCGAGCTTGGCGCCGTAGGTGTTGGCCATGGCCACGAATTCCTGGGGCACGCTGGAAGCGCCGTGCAGGACGAGGGGGTAGCCGGGCATCATGTTGGAGATCTTGTCGAGGCGTTCGAAGTCGAGCTTGGCTTCGCCCTTGAACTTGTAGGCGCCGTGGCTGGTGCCGATGGCGATGGCGAGGGAGTCGCAGCCGGAGCGTTCCACGAATTCCACGGCCTGGTCGGGATCGGTGTAGATGCTGCTTTCGGAAACGACGTGTTCTTCCACGCCGGCGAGGCGGCCGAGTTCGGCTTCGACCCACACGCCGCGGTCATGGGCGTATTCCACGACCTTCTTGGTGACGGCGATGTTTTCTTCAAAGGGCAGATGAGAGCCGTCGATCATAACGGAGGAGAAGCCG